>JALONV010000132.1 GCA_025454755.1 Bacteroidales bacterium
GGAAAATAAATTCAATCCTCTTCAAAAACTATCATATATTTTTATAATGTATATTGCGTTACCACTTATTATATTATCCGGAGTGGGACTTATGCTGCCTGACACTGTTATTGAAAAGATGTTCGGGGCTGAAGGATACTATTTATTGGATATAATGCATATTATAATGGCAATCATAATATCACTTTTCCTCATCATTCACATTTATCTGGGTGTGATTGCTTCAAAACCCACAGCAGGTTTAAGGGGTATCATAACAGGTTATACCGAATCCGAAGAATAAAAATGTAAATCATGAAAAATATCAAATCATTCTTAGCCGGTTCTTTTTTTATGTTTTTGTCCTGTTCACTAATTGCCCAGGACGAAAAACCACAGTCAAAACCATGGCCTGTGGCCGATGAATATAAGAACATGGCTAATCCTGTTCAGAAAAATAAGGTAAGCGAGGATACCGGGATGGCGCTTTATATCAAATATTGCGCTTCCTGTCATGGAAAGACCGGACTTGGCGACGGCGTGAAATCACGTACCCTTAAGGATTTTGCAGGTGATTTTTCCGGTTCATATTACCAGGATCAGACCGATGGTGAACATTTTTATAAGACCAAATTCGGCAGGGGCGAAATGCCTAAGTATGGTGGGAAGCTTACCGATGAGGAGATCTGGCATACCGTTAACTATATGAGGACGTTCAGGAAATAAACGTTTCTGGATCATTTTCTGAAAAATAAAAGTAAACTTGCAGGGATGGAATAATATAACCGTCCCTTTTTTATTTTTACAATATGAAAATTTTGAAATTTCTGGTGTCGCCCATATTCATGGGTACCCTCTTCCTGATATTTGCCCTCGCAATGGCTTCGGCAACATTCATTGAAAATGATTTCGGCTCACAGGTCGCATACAGCTCTGTATATAATACCAGGTGGTTTGAGTTTATTCTTCTAATCCTTGCCGCAAACCTGATCGGACAACTGATAATATATAAAATGTTCAGGAGGGAAAAACTGCCAATGGCACTTTTTCACCTGGCATTCATTCTGATGATCACCGGCGCGGGAATTACAAGATATTTCGGATGGGAGGGAACAATCCATATCCGTGAGGGTGAAATGTCAAATATCTGCTATTCCGGCAAGGAGTATATAAGCTACTCTGTGACGGATGCAAAACAGAAAGTTATAACTGAGGATTCAAACCCTTTTACCCTGAATGCTTCTGCGGACTTCAAAAAAAATATCAGGATTGGGGATAAAGAATATAAACTCATTCTTGCCAGGATTATTCAGAATGCTGAGGAAAGTGTAACAGACGATCCGAACGGGAAACCCTTGCTTTCCCTGCTGATCACAAAAGATATGATGTCGAGGGAAAATGTAATCCTTCGGGAAGGCGACATTATTGAAGCACAGGAAATTACAATAGGGTTTAATACTTTTAAGGACAGCGATGTCAGGATCACAGTCGATTCTTCAGGTAATTTCGTTCTTACATCAAAACATGAAGCGGGACAGACGAGCATGATGACCGGAGAAACCGTAACTGCCGCACCCGGATCAGCGCTGGCGCTGAAAGCCATGCAGATAATCACGGTAAAAGATGTAAAGATCGTCCCCCGGAAAATGACCATGACTGGCTCATTAAAGGCAGTTGCTGTTAATACTGAAGAAACGAATACAGGTAAGAATGCCCTGATTTTTCATGTCATATCAGGAAATGAATCTGAATCGATCACATTGCTGACTAACAATGCTGAACCATTCGTTTCAGGTAACTGCACGATTGACGGGAATGAGTTTAAAGTCTCCTTTGGCTCCAGACAAAATGTGCTCCCTTTTGAATTGCACCTCAATGACTTTGTTCTTGAAAGATATCCGGGGTCGAACAGTCCTTCTGGTTACAGGAGCAATGTTACGCTAAGCGACGATTTTGAAAATGTTGAGAAATCCTACAGCATTTACATGAATAACATATTGAAATACAAGGGATACCGCTTCTACCAGTCATCATTCGACAGGGATGAAAAGGGTACCATACTTGCAATCAATCACGATCCTGCAGGATTGATAGTTACATACACCGGCTATGCTCTTCTATTCATTTTCATAATTCTTTCCCTGATAAACAGGAATTCCCTGTTCCGCAATATTAAAGCAGATTCATGGAGCTCACCTCTAAGGAAATTGCTTGCAGCGATGTTCTTCATCATATTACTTTCAGTACCCTTTAATGCGCAGTCTCAGAGTTTTGTTCCGGGGAAAGATGCATCTGCCGAATTTGGAAAAGTACTGGTTCAGGATCAAAAAGGTAGGACGAAACCTCTCTTCACACTGAGCAGCGACATATTAAGGAAAGTGTCGCGTGAAAACAGATTTGGTGAATATACTCCGGTGCAGGTCTTCCTTGGACTCTACTTTGATTTCAACAGCTGGCAGGATCTCCCGATTATAAGAGTATCAAACAATGACCTGCAGAAACAACTGGGACTCCGGAGCAATATGGCTGCGTTTACCGATCTCGTCAATATGCAGGGCAGCGGATCATACAAGCTTTCGGGGATAGTTAATACGGCATATGAAAAATCGCCGGGAGAAAGAAGCAAATTCGACAAGGAAGTCATGAAGGTCGACGAGAGGGTCAATATCATCTATATGATCTATAAAGGGGATTTCATGAAAATTTTTCCCCTGAAGGACGGAACCACCAACTGGGGTTCAGCCGGGGAGGCCTTGAAAAATGCAGTGAACAGTGAGGATTCGGCATACCTTGAGAATATCGTTCCCCTGCTTTCTCAAGCACTTCAGGTCAACAATCCGGTTCAGGCAAGGCAGATATGTGAGTCAATCACGGGATACCAGAACAGATTTGGGGGTTATTCACTTCCTTCAGAAACAAAAGTTAAAGCTGAACTCCTTTACTACAAAATGGGGATCTTTGAAAAGCTATTCCCGTTCTATGCCACCACCGGAATACTGATGCTGACAGTCCTTATTTCGGTGGTAATTTTGGGAAGGAAGAAGAAGTCGCTGATTATCAGGATACTGAGCTGGCTGCTTTTTACAGGATTCCTGTTCCATACCTTCGGACTTGGACTGAGGTGGTATATTGCCGGGCATTCTCCGATGAGCAATGGTTACGAGTCTATGTTATTCATTTCGTGGGTTACTATACTTGCAGGATTCATCTTCAGCCGTAAATCGGAATTTGCTCTTTCTGCAACTGCAGTCCTTGGAGGTATGACATTGATGGTGGCACACCTGAGCTTCATGGATCCCGAGATCACCAACCTGGTGCCTGTGCTGAAATCATACTGGCTAACTCTTCATGTTTCAGTAATTACGGGAAGCTATGGATTCCTGGGTCTGGGGGCAATACTTGGAATAATCATAATGATTCTGTTAACCCTGGTGAATGAAAAGAACCGTGAACGGATATCCGAGACCATTGATGAGCTGGTGATCATTAACTTCAGAACACTTACCCTGGGGCTTTGCTTCCTGACGATAGGAACTTTCCTCGGCGCAGTCTGGGCGAACGAATCATGGGGCAGGTACTGGGGCTGGGATCCAAAGGAAACCTGGTCGCTGATTACAATAATTGTATATACGCTGGTTACACACTCCAGGATGATACCGGCGATGAAAAATATTTTTGCCTTCAACATTCTTTCGCTATTTGCATTCTCATCGGTGCTTATGACGTACTTCGGAGTTAATTACTACCTGTCGGGTCTCCATTCTTATGCCTCGGGCGATCCCGTGCCTGTACCGGTATTTGTGTATATTACTGTTATAGTGCTGATTGGACTGTGTGTGGCTGCTTATTTGAAGTACAGGAGATATAGCTTAAAATAAGGATTGCCATCCTCACTGCGTTCAGATGGCGATCCCCGGAGGTACACAAAAAAGAAAAAGCCTTTCATTCGCTTCGCACAGAGAGCATATTCTGTAAGGAGCAAAAGCCACGTAAGTGGCTGAATATGAATAACCCCTGGTGCAACCGGGGGTGAAACCGGATATGTCAACTGAAACCCTGAAGGGGTTTAATAAGATAGGGATTGCTGGCGTCGCAAGCTCCTCCAGCGATCCCGGGGGGTATACAAAAAAGAAAAAGCCTTTCATTCGCTTCGCTCATTACGGTCTTTGTTTTTTCAATTGCTGTTGAAAGCGAGCTTTCAACGCATTGAAAAAACAAAGCCCTACAGCTGGCGCTGAAAGGCTTTTTCTTTTTTGGGTGGAAGATGGGATTCGAACCCACGACCTTCGGAACCACAATCCGACGTTCTAACCAACTGAACTACATCCACCTTGGCAAAAATACGCCCAAAAAAATTATTCACAAAATTTTAGTTTTATTTTCTGCAGCTTCTCATCAATTGTTATCTTTGCACGGTTCAGAAAAAAATGAACCATCTGACAGGGGTGAGAAGACTTAAATTCATGGATAACATATCGGGGCTTCAGCTTTTTCAGCTGATGAAGCCTGTTATCTTTCTTTTCATCAGCATAATATTTACGAAGAGTCACCTTACCCGCGGTGAAATAGGCTCCTTCGAGATGTTCATGTTCATTGCAGGATTCCTGACTTTTTTCTGGGTAACAGGTATTATTCAGTCGCTTCTTCCGCTATATCACAGGAACAGGACATTCAGGCAGTTTGGCGAAAACCATGCCGGGAAATCACCGGAGATATTCAATGCTTTCCTTCTCATCACCTTTTTCAGCCTGGTCACCTTCGCCTTTGGCCATTCAATAAAGAACAACTTTTCGGTTTTCCATATTTCAGGAAATGTTCCGTACCTGAACCTGCTCCTCCTATATATACTGCTAAGCAGTCCGGTCTGTCTTATTGAGTATATCTACCTGCTGAACAACAGGGCATACAGGATATTTCAGTATGGACTCTATACGTACGGAGCCCAGCTTGTTCTGGTTGTCCTTCCGATAATTTTAGGAAAGGATATTATCTGGTCGATATATGGAATGCTGGCCGTAACAGGCATAAGATGGATCTGGCTGATAATACTCCTCAGACGCTATACACTGATAAAGATTTCTCCTGAATTCATTAAGGAACATCTTTACCTTGCGGCGCCTCTTATAATTACAACTCTTATTAGCGGTTCAGGACAATACACTGACGGAATAATTGTATCTGTCGTATACCGTGATCCCGACCAGTTTGCATGGTTCAGATACGGTGCCAAGGAGTTTCCGCTGGTGCTTATGCTTGCAAACGGGCTCAGCAACGCCATGCTGCCTGAATTCTCCACTCGTGCCTACATGAAGGAAGCACTGGCAAAAATCAAGTACAAATCGCGAAGACTGATGCACATGCTCTTCCCCATAACAATGTTCATAATGCTTTTTGCAAGATGGTTCTACCCAAGGGTATTCAATCCGGATTTTCAGAGAAGCGCCGATATCTTTCTGGTTTACTCTGCTATGATAATCCCGCGGCTTGTATTTCCCCAGACAATACTGGTAGGCAGAAAGAAGACAATGATAACATTTATTGCCGCCATCTTCCTCCTGACTATACTGTTCGTACTTATAGACCACAGGATAATCGATATACATTAGTAAGGCATCAGGCATCAGGCGTGAGGCGAAAGACCCCCTTTCTTATTTCCCCCAAGGGAGGCCCGAGCGTTAAGAAATAACCCGGTGGGTTATTTTAGCGAAGGGGCCAGGCTGTCGCGTGGGCTCCTGCCCCCTTGGGGGAAGGTTGGGAAGTGTGTATTGTGAATAATAAATCTCATTATATTTGTGTAGACAATCTACTTGCAACCGTAAATAAAAGTATTGTAAATCAGATATTTATTTTTATGCAAATCATAGAGATATCTACTAAACGCGACAGGAAGGAATTTCATGATTTGCCGAAAAGATTATACATTAATGATCCCTTCTGGGTGTGTCCGCTGGATTCTGAGATCGAAGCAATATTTGATCCTTCAAAAAACCACTCTTTCAGGCATGGAGTGGCAACACGCTGGATACTCAGGGATGAGAGCGGGAAAACAACAGGCAGGATTGCCGCATTCATCGATAATGTAAGATCTGCCGCACAGAAACAACCGACAGGAGGAATGGGATTCTTCGAAGTTATCGAAGACAAAAAAGCAGCTTTCCTGCTTATCGATACTGCAAAAGAGTGGCTGTCAGCCCGGGGTATGGAGGCAATTGACGGTCCCATCAACTTTGGAGAGAATGACAATTTCTGGGGACTACTTGTCGACGGCTTCATGCAGCAGGGATACGGAATGCCATATAATATGAAGTATTACAGGGAATTCTTTGAGTCGTATGGTTTCCAGAATTACTTTGAACAATACTCTTACCATCGGGAGGCAAGGAACCAAAAGGGAGAATTTACCCTTTTCCCGGAGCGATTATGGAAAGTTGCGGAATGGGTGGCAAAGAAACCGGGATTTACATTCCGCCATTTCGAATTCAGGAATGCAAGGAAATATATTGATGATATCTGCGAAATATATAATTCAACCTGGTTGTACCTGAAGGAAGATTTCACACCCCTCGTCCCTGATATCCTTGAGGAGTCGATGCAAAAGGCAAGACAAGTCTTAGATGAGGAAACCATCATTTTTATTTATCAGAACGATAAGCCGGTAGGTTTCTCGGTATTGCTTCCCGATCTGAACCAGATACTGAAATACATCCACGGGAAACTCGACATTATCAGCATCATCAAATTCTTTTATCATAAAAAAACTCACAAGATGACCAGGCTGAGGGCAGTCGTCGGGGGAGTTAAACATTCGCACCAGAATCAGGGGATAGAGGCGGCGATCTTTTACCATCTATATGAAGTATTCAGCAAAAAGCCGTGGTATAAGGAGATAGAGCTTTCCTGGGTTGGAGATTATAATCCCAGGATGATAGCCAGCTATGAAGCCATGGGTGCAATAAAGATGAAAACCCATTGTACATTCAGATACCTTATTAACGACAAGCTTGCCTTTCTGCGCTATAAAGACGAGATGGCTGCTAAAAAGAGAAATAAAGAAGAAAAAAAGCCTATACAGGAATAAATTGCAAAATATTATTGCAATTTCCGGAATGTTGATTAATTTTGCAGTCCCGAAATAAAGGCATTTTTAAGTATAAGGAATTAAAATACAAAGCGATGAAACAGGGAATACATCCGGAGAATTACAGGTTAGTGGTATTTCAGGATATGTCGAACGGATATACATTTATAGGCAAGTCTACTGCCCCTTCGAAGGAAAACATAAAGTGGGAAGATGGCAAGGAATATCCTCTTATCAAGCTTGAGATATCAAACACCTCCCATCCTTTCTATACTGGCAAGATGAAGCTTGTTGATACTGCAGGAAGGGTTGATAAATTCAACACCCGTTACAAAAGCCAACTCGACAAGAAGAAGGAGAAATAATTCAAAAACGCATTTTAAAATAAGGGGCCTGAACGGCCTCTTTTTTTTGGCACCTCCTTGCAATTCCCCAATTCACCTTAATAATTAAAATATTCAGTAATTTTGACACTCAATGCGGAGGAAGATATAAGATGGACAAAAAATCCAGAAGAACCTATAACGAGATTTTGTTTCCGGAAAACCTTGACGGCGACGGAGATATAATCCCCATTATCGCCGATGGAGAGGAGGGAGACCTTGAAGATGTAGAGGTTCCTGAAACAATACCGGTATTGTCACTGCGTAATACCGTTCTCTTCCCCGGTGTTGTGCTTCCTATTTCTATCGGAAGGCCAAAATCAATACAACTTATAAAGGATGCATATCGTTCTGATAAAATAGTCGGAACTGTGGCCCAGAAAGATCCGGATATGGAAAATCCCGGATTCAGCGACCTTCATTCAGTTGGCACTGTCGGCCAGATTGTCAAGCTTCTGGAGATGCCCGACGGGTCAACCACAGCGATCATCCAGGGACGCAAAAGAATGGTGCTGAGCGAACTGATTTCGAATGATCCTTATTTCATGGCTAAAGTGAAGTCGATGCCTGAGCGCAAACCGGAGCAGAGGAGCAAGGATTTTGATGCAATAGTGGGATCGCTGAAAGACCTTTCACTCAAGATCATTAAGATCAATCCGAACATAAGCCCCGAAGCCTCATTCGCAATAAAGAATATTGAGAACAACACTTACCTTATAAACTTCATCTGTTCCAATACCGACATCAAGGTGCAGGATAAGCAGAAGTTATTGGAAATTAACAGTATACGAGACAGGGGCTTTCAGCTTCTTGAATTCCTGGTTCAGGAGATCCAGGTGCTTGAGCTTAAAAATGAACTGCAGTCGAAGGTAAAAAGTGACCTCGACCAGCAGCAGAGGGAATTCCTGCTTCATCAGCAGATGAAGACGATCCAGAATGAACTGGGTGGAAATCCTTTAGAAAAGGAAATAGAGGAGTACAGGAAGAAAGCTGAAACCAAAAAATGGACGCAGGATGTAAAAAATGTTTTCGAAAAGGAGCTCGACAAACTCCACCGTATGAATCCTGCAGCTGCCGAATATTCTGTTCAGGTCAATTACATTCAGACTCTGCTTGATCTGCCCTGGGGTGATTATACCCAGGATAACCTCGACCTCAATAATGCCCGGCAGGTGCTCTGGACGATGTAAAAGAACGAATTCTGGAGCATCTTGCGGTGCTGAAGCTTAAAGGCGATCTTAAATCTCCCATTCTTTGCCTCTATGGTCCTCCGGGAGTGGGTAAAACTTCCCTGGGAAAATCAGTTGCCAAAGCGCTCTGCAGAAAATATGTCAGAATGTCATTGGGCGGATTGCATGATGAAGCAGAGATCCGGGGTCACCGTAAAACATATATTGGTGCGATGCCCGGACGCATAATCCAGAATATAAAGAGGGCAGGATCGTCAAATCCGGTCTTCATTCTCGATGAGGTTGATAAGGTAGGACAGGATTTCAGAGGCGATCCCTCATCGGCTCTGCTTGAAGTGCTGGATCCGGAGCAGAACAGTACCTTTTTTGATAATTTCATTGAGCTGGAATACGATCTGTCGAAGGTGCTGTTCATTGCGACTGCC
>JALONV010000133.1 GCA_025454755.1 Bacteroidales bacterium
GTTCCCCATGAATTTTTAGTTTTGTAATATTTTGTTCCGTTCTGATCCTTCACAATCCCTGTAAGATGCATGCCATGATCATCGGTTGTCAGGAAGGTCTCATATCCGGTCTGCCGTAATTCCTGGGTAACATTGACTTCCGGGCCCGGTGCAGGAATTGCCTGAGCTTCAACCTGACTTGGCGGACTGCCGGCAACTCTTTCAAGCCTTGCCCGGTCAGTCATCGGTCCTCTGTCAGGGGAAGGATATAAAGGAATGACGGCATACCCGTTCCTGTGAGAAAAACCACTTTCACTTACATCCCCATCCCAGGCTACTGTATAACCATTTGCAAATGCATAATCGATAGTTTCTATCAGCTCGTCAATCGGCAGATTATAAAAGCCAGCCATTCTCCAGTTATCTGTTATTTCAAGCACTCCCTGTGAGTAAAAAGGGAAATGAGTAAATGAAGTTAGTTCAATATAGTCGTCAGGATTTAGACCAAGACTTGCAGCAAATGATTTTGGAGTATAAGTCTTGTTCTTATAAGTAAATGTTTCAGGTACCTTTCCCAGGTAAGTATCAAGCACGGCATTAAGTATCTGATAATACTGCTGGCTCTGATTCTTACGCTGAATCGGAACTGCGGCGACAGCTTTGAGAAAAGCACCCATTTCACTATGGTTATGCGTTGGAGAACCATAATTCAATCCTGAATAAACCTCTTCAGGAACAACCCCCGCTTCTTTAAAAACATCAATAAAATCATGAGAGTTTCCTCCCTCCTCAATATTGCCTTTTCCCTGTCTGAGATAGTTATCCCTGATGCGGTCAATATAATTTTGTCTTACCATAAACATTTCAGAAAGGTCATATTCTCCTTTCCCCATGCGCAATAGTTCTGATTCAATATATGATGTTGTTGAAAAACACCAGCATGTGCCGGTTGCTGACTGGTTTTTAACAGGGGTTGCCTTCAGGTCCACAACCGTGGTAAATTTGTAGCCTTCTTCCGGTTTTGCAGGTTGTTCATTCTTATTCTGCCCACTTGTTGGCAGAATTATTGATAACAGTAATGCGAACAGCAGAAATAGTCTTTTCATATTGGTTTGGATTATGGGATTTTAAAAGTACTATTTTTTTCTTTCAACAAGATTATAAGAATGATCAATCCATTCAAAAATTTCTCTATCCGGGATTGTACCGTCTGCGAAAACAGTGTTCCAGTGTTTTTTATTCATGTGATATCCGGGAATAACGGATTCATATTTTTCCCTGAGCTCAAGAGCCAGGGCCGGTTCGCATTTAAGATTTATGGAAAGATCGCCGTCGAGATTGGCAAGTACGAAGATCTTTTCTTTTCTTTTAAAAACAAGTGTATCATCTCCGAAAGGGAGGCTTTCAGTCACATTTTTTTTTGATAAGCAATATTCCCGGAGGATTTCGATATTCATTCCAGATATTATCTTAACGTGGGATAAAAAGCATCCTCAATATGATCAATTTTATGAGCGCCGTCTGATACGATAACCATGATTACATCAAACCGGCTCTCCTTATTAATATTATACCAGCTGATATATTTATCAGCACAAAAGATTATTGATTTCTGTTTTTCACGGTTCACTATGTCTCCAACAGGAACCAGAAGATCTTCAGTTCTTGTTTTAACTTCTGCGAATACAACAAAATCCTTATTCTCGGCAATTATATCTACTTCGTGTCGTCCGAATTTCCAGTTCCTTTTAAGGATCCGGTAACCGGCTTTTTTCAGATGTTCAGCAGCCAGATCTTCACCCATTTTTCCAAGATCGTGCGATTCTGCCATTTCAGATCTCTATAAGTTTGTTCTTGATAGCGAACAGGATAAGGCTGGCTGTATTCTTGGAGTTTGTCTTGCCAAGAAGGTTTGCCCTGTGCTTGTCCACAGTCCTCTTGCTGATAAAAAGCGTTTCAGCGATTTCCTGGTTTGATAATCCTTCACAGATCTTTGCAAGGATCTCTCTTTCTCTTTTTGACAGGTTTGCCGATTTTGTTTCCTGCTCGCGGTGTTTGATTTTCTGAATAACATGATAAAGAAGCTCCTGAGAAAAGTAGCTTCCGCCTTTCATGACAGTAAGAATTGCCTCTTTGACCTCGGAGATATCGGAATCCTTAAGAAGGAATCCTTTGGCTCCGGCATCTACCATTTTATAATAATATTCTTCTTCGCCATACATTGAAAGGGCAATTATGCAGATTTCGGGATTTGCCTTCAATCCCTTCCTTGTTGCATCTATGCCGTTCATATCAGGCATATTGATATCCATAAGCACGATATCTGTCTTAACAGTTTTTATAAGCTCAAGAAATTCGTTGCCGTTTGAAGCCTCTCCTGCCACTTCAAATTCAGGGAAAGAATTCAAAAGGATCTTGAGTCCGTTTCTGAACAGCTGATGGTCGTCTGCAATAATTATCCGTATTTTTTCCATTTCAGTCAGTCACTTTTATCAGGGCGCTTGTTCCTTTTCCCGGAGTGCTCTCAAGGATAAATACTCCGCCAACCGTTTTTACACGTGTTTCGATATTTGAAAGTCCCATCCCCTTGCTGTCTTCACTGCTTAGTGTTGACATATCGAATCCACGACCATTATCATTGAATTGCAAAGTAACGAATTTTTCGTGCTTGTTCAGTTCAATCTCGATCCTCGATGCACCTGAATGACGTATGGAGTTGTTAATTAACTCACATACAGCTCTATACATTACAACTTCCTTGTCATTTTCCAGACGTTTATTTTCCATGTTTGACTTAAAATCAACTTCAACAGTGCCTGTCTGACTAATCTTTGATACGAATGTGCTTATTGCGCTGGGAAGCCCGAAATTTGACAGAACATGAGGGCTCAGATTATTTGAAATATCCTTGATCGTATTTATAGCTTCATTAACAAGATGATTGGTATTATTAAGGATTACAATGCCTGAAGGATCAGTTATCCTTTCGTTAAGCGATGAAAGAGACATTTTAACAGTGGAAAGGATTGGACCCAGTCCGTCGTGAAGATCTTTTGCAAATCTTCTTTTTTCATTTTCCTCTGTATTTATAACAGCATTCAGGACTTTTCTTTCTGTTCTCACCCTGTCGATCTCAGACCTTTTAAGGGAGTAGAATATTTCCCTTATCAGTATTACTCCAACGATTATCATGAAGGAAATTACTACACCGAGCCACTCATCTATCATCTGCCAGGTATAGGAGGGTGTTCCTTCGAAGTAAAGCTCAAAAAGCTGTATTATCTTCCGTACTGCCATGAAAACAAATGACAGCGAGAGAAGTATCCAGGAGAGACGGTACCTGGTAAGCTTGATCAATCCAAGAGCAAAGGTTGCTGCAATAATCTGCAGAACGATCGAAATTATAAGGGCAACAAGTCGAACCATGGCAAGGGGGATTATGACACAAAAATAGTTGTAATTATTTTATGGCGCAATGGCACAGCGGTACAGCCCCCCGCCGCTTTGCGGCGCCCCCCTGAAGGGGGGCTAAAACCTGAAGCAATCTGGAAATCAGATTTTATGCCCCCTTCAGGGGGCAGGCCATGCCTATGCATGGCCGGGGGTTGTTTGTGCCTTTGTGCCTTTTATTTATCTTTGTCACCTTATTATAATTATGCGGTATCTCTATAATATCGGGATCTTAATTTGCAGGGCTGTTGCATGGCTTATTTCTCCGTTTAATCCTAAAGTACGACTTTGGTTCAGGGGGCAGAAAGATTATTGGGAGATACTTGACCGTAAGATCAGCAGTAGTGAAAGGTATATCTGGGTCCATTGTGCGTCGCTTGGGGAATTTGAGCAGGGCAGGCCTGTGATCGAAGCAATTAAAAAGGAAAAGCCGTGGTATAAAATTGTACTGACCTTCTTTTCACCTTCAGGATATGAGATAAGAAAGAACTGGCCTCTGGCAGATATTATCTGCTACCTTCCGGCCGATACTCCTTCCAATGCAAGACGGTTTATCGGATTGGCGCATCCCGGGAAAGTGATTTTTGTAAAGTACGAATTCTGGAACAACTATATTTCAGAGCTAAGCAGAAGGAAGATTCCTCTTTTCCTGATATCGGGTATTTTCAGGAAGGACCAGCATTTCTTCAAGTGGTATGGCGGATTTTTCCGTGCTATGCTTAAGAAGTTCACCAGGATTTATGTTCAGGATCAGATGTCGCAGGATCTTTTGAAGTCGATAGGGCTTGAAAATTTTGCAGCGTCGGGGGACACCCGTTTTGACAGGGTTATGCAGATAGCTGCCGAGGCAAAAGGCATTCCTCAGCTT
>JALONV010000134.1 GCA_025454755.1 Bacteroidales bacterium
AAGAAACCTTGACAACTGGATCGGCAACAAGGAATCTTACGTTGCTGAAGATGGTATGATCGTGATTAAGCCCGAGAAGGGGAGCGGCGGTAATCTTTATACTGCTGATGAATATGCAGATTTTAATTTCCGCTTCGAGTTTCTTCTGACACTTGCTGCAAATAATGGATTGGGTATAAGAGCTCCGCTGGAAGGCGATGCAGCTTACGTAGGAATGGAGCTTCAGATACTCGACAATACTGCACCTGTCTATGCTGATCTTAAGCCGTACCAGTATCATGGCTCAGTATATGGTGTAATACCTGCGAAAATGGGTCTACTTAAACCTGTAGGCGAATGGAATTCAGAAGAGGTTATTGTGCAGGGGACAAAAGTGAAAGTTATCCTTAACGGCAATGTTATTGTGGATGGCGATATTGCAGGACCAAGGGATAATGGAACCATGGATGGCAACGATCATCCCGGTCTCAGTAACAAAACCGGGCATATAGGATTTCTCGGACACGGCTCAGCAGTTAAGTTCAGGAATATAAGGATTAAGGATCTGTCAAAATAATTTTAACCGCAAAGAGCGCAAAGCCCACTTTCGCTGGCGCTGCGGTGGGAAAAAATACGCAAAGTTCGCAAAGATATGTTGTAAAGAGTCTCTTTGCGTCCTTAGGTTTTGAATCCTTAGCGTACTTTGCGGTTTTTGGATTTTATTATTTTATCAATTGTGTTTTATAGTTTATGAAAAAAAATCTATTTCTTCTGATCCTTTTCTTACTGTTTTTGTCCTGTTCTGAGGTAAAACCTCCGGAACCTTTTGGTGCGGTGCCATCGGAAAGGCAACTTGCATGGCATGAGATGGAATATTACATGTTCGTGCATTTTACTGTTAATACATTCACAGATAAGGAGTGGGGCTACGGAGATGAGAAGGAATCTGTCTTCAATCCGTCTGAACTTGACTGCCGCCAATGGGCGAAAGCAGCCAGCGATGCAGGAATGAAAGGAATTATTATCACCGCCAAGCATCATGACGGCTTTTGCCTGTGGCCTTCCGGTTTTACAGAACATTCGGTTAAAAATTCACCCTGGAAAAACGGTGAGGGTGATGTATTAAAAGAACTCCGTCAGGCTTGTGATGAATATGGATTGAAAATGGGAGTTTACCTCTCTCCCTGGGACCGCAACAGCTCATTTTACGGTACCCCTGAATATCTCACATATTACCGGAACCAGCTAAAGGAGCTACTGATGAACTACGGCGAAATTTTCGAAGTCTGGTTCGACGGTGCAAATGGAGGTGACGGTTTTTACGGCGGAGCAAATGAGACAAGAAAGATTGATAACAGAACATATTACGACTGGCCCAATACACATCAGATTGTCAGGGATCTTCAGCCGGGGGCAGTAATGTTCAGCGATGCCGGTCCCGATGTGAGATGGGTGGGCAACGAACAGGGCATGGGAAGCCCTGCGAACTGGTGCCTTCTTAATAAGGATGAAATGTATCCCGGCGGCGATTTTGCAAAGATACTGGGTGAAGGACATGAAAATGGAACATATTGGGTTCCTGCTGAAGTTGATGTTTCAATACGTCCGGGCTGGTTCTGGCATGAGAACCAGGATTCACTGGTGAGAACTCCTGAAAATCTTCTTGAACTCTATTATTCTTCAGTTGGAAGGAACAGCAATCTTCTTCTTAATGTGCCTCCGGATAAGAGAGGATTGCTGAATGAAAGAGATATTCAATCCCTGATTGCTTTCAGGGAACTCCGGGAGAAAGAATTTACAGTTGACATTGCAAAGGGAAAACGTGTAACAGCATCTTCTGTAAGGGGAAAAGACTTTACTCCAATGAATGTTAATGACGGGGATACTGAAACTTACTGGTCGGCAAAAGATAATAATACAAACGCTGATTTTATCATCGATCTGGGTGAGGAAACAGAAGTCAACAGGATTCTTCTTCAGGAATACATCAGACTCGGTCAGCGGGTTCATGGATTTAAAGTCGAAGCTTATACCGGAGGGAAATGGGAACAGGTTATTGAGGGAACAACTGTCGGCTACAAAGTCATAAGGAGATTCCCGACGGTAAAAACATCAGCAATTAAGGTAATAATCAGTAAATCAAAAGCATGCCCGGTAATATCGAATGTGGAACTATTCAGGGCTCCCGGGGAATGAAAAGGATTGCTACGTCTCCGCCAGCTGGCGGATCCTCGCAATGACAGGTTACATAATATAATTTTGTATGAAAGCAGCAGTAATAAGAGAGTACGGAAAGATCAGCCTTGAGGAGGTCAGGAAACCGGAATTGGGCAAAGGTCATGTTATGGTCAGAGTTAAATATGCCAGCATTTGTGGTTCTGATCAGCATATCTTCAGGGGTGAGTTTCATCCCCGCACACAGCTTCCTCTGATACCCGGACATGAGTTTGCCGGAGTCGTTGAAGAAGTTGGGGAAGGTGTGACAACAGTTACTCCCGGCGATAAGGTGACTGTTGATCCGATAATCTGGTGCGGGAAATGCGCTGCATGTCTGATAGGCCATTTCCCGGCGTGTACATCGCTCAAACTTGCCGGCATAGACCTTGATGGTGGTTTTGCCGAATATATATCTGTTCCTGTGAATATGGTATATAAGGTACCTTCACATGTGAGTGATGAAAATGCCGCACTTATCGAGATCCTGTCAATAGGATTTCATGCATCGGCTAGAGCAGGGTTAGAGGCTGATGATGATATCCTGATTGTCGGTTCAGGAAAAGTTGGCAACTCTATACTCCATGCCGCCAAAACAATTACAAGAGGGAAGATCATATTGGCTGATGTGCTTGATGAACGTCTGGCATTAGCTAAATCAGCATTCAACGATATATATACAGTTAATACCCGGAAAGAAGATCCACTGGCATTTATCAGAGAGATAACCGGAGGAAGAGGAGTCGATATAGCATTTGAGGCAGTAGGCCACGAAAAGGAAGTTGAAGGCAGATACAATCCTGTAAGATTGTGCATCAATGCAATAAGAGGTGCCGGGAAAGTATGTGTACTAGGACTTTCCGATCATCCGGCTGCTATTTTGATGAAAGAGCTTATCTGGAAAGAAGCCAGGATAATAGCATCACGAGTGAGTCATGGCGAATTTGCCAGGGTGATTGATGCTCTCGACAGGGGATTGGTAAATCCTGAAAAAATGGTTACCGGTATATTCGATCTTGAGGATGCACAGAAGGGATTTGAATATCTTGAAAACGAACCCGCGAAGCACCTGAAGATACTGCTGAAGATATGATAACCTTTTTTATTTCTGCGGCACTCCTATTGTCTGGGACAGTATAATCACCTGGTTGGATTTTAATCCCATCTCAGGAGCAAGTTTATCTTTTGGTACCAGTCCGCGGATAACGCATCCGAGGTTTGCAGAAGCGCAATAGAGGTAAACATTCTGTGCTATAAAACCTGTATTTGCATATGACCAGAACAGCTCTGCGTCTTTTATCTCATCGCCTTCCTTTTTGCCCAGCTTGCCAAGGTCTGCTACATAGATAAGGTTTACCGGTGCTGTTGCCACAAAAGCCTGTGTGCCGCTCAATGCCCCGATGTTGCGGTTGTGGATCTGTTTAAGTGTATTTGCGAAAGCGTCATAAAGATAAAGTCCTCCGGGCAGGGCAACATAGACGCTTATCTCCTGGAAATCACGGGCTGAAGGAGCAGTTCTCTTTTTCAGATCGGGACGGTTGACTCCCCAGCCTGCCCACAGAAGGTCGGATATCTGCTGTAGTGTCAGATCATCTTTGGTGAAAGAGCGTGTTGTCTGTCGCTCATTCAATGCCTGCATCAGGGGCTTGCCACCTGTTTTTTCGGGTGCCGGCAGTGAGATATCCTGCGATCTGACATTTGTCAAACCAGCGATGAAAAAAAAGAACACAAATAAGGAGTAAAGTGTTTTTTTCATGATTACAGCCTTTTAAACATTTTAGCGACTTTGAGGGCAGCAGATACTCTTTTGCGAAGCCCTTCCCAGTCTTTCTTCTGAATAAATTCCTTGGTTATCATATTTGACCCGATCCCCACACAGGTTACGCCTGCATCGAACCATTCCCTCAGGTTGTCGACAGTCGGTTCTACACCGCCAGTTGGCATAATACTGGTCCATGGACATGGCCCCTTGATGGCTCTCACAAAATCAGGTCCTCCTACTGAAGAGCCCGGAAATATC
>JALONV010000060.1 GCA_025454755.1 Bacteroidales bacterium
TCACTGTCCAGGAGTTTGACAGCTACATTGATACATATCTGGATTCAGAACCGATTGATGAATTTGTTGTCGGTTATCCTGTCCGGATGAACAATAAACCAAGCGAATCTGTTAAATATATTGATCCGTTCATTAAAAGACTGAAGAAGAGATTTCCCGGGAAGCCCGTCCATCTTGTGGATGAGAGATTTACGTCACAGATCGCAATGAGAACCATGATAGATGGAGGAGTTAAAAAAAAGGGAAGGCAAAACAAAATGATGGTTGATATGATCAGCGCATCAATTATTCTTCAGTCATTTCTTGATAACAGGTCTGCTATGAAGGAAAAAGGCAAATAAGATGACATACCCGATTGTTGTATACGGACATCAGATATTACGGAAAGTTGCAGTTGAAATTCAGAGGGATTATCCCGGCCTTCAGCAGCTTGTTAATGATCTTTTTGAAACCATGTATAAATCTGAAGGCATGGGTCTGGCAGCACCTCAGATAGGAAAATCAATAAGGATATTTGTAATAGATGGTGTGCCATTAGCGGATGAGGAGCCCGAACTGGCAAACTTTAAAAGGGTATTTATCAATGCTAAGATCATCGAGAAAAGCGGAGAGCTGAAGCTCATGACTGAAGGCTGTCTCAGTATCCCTCACCTGAGGGAAGAAGTGAACAGGGAAGGACACATCAGGATCACATATTATGATGAGAACTGGGAGTTCCACGATGAGGTATATGACGGTTACAGGGCAAGGATCATCCAGCATGAATATGATCATCTGGATGGTATTCTTTTCACCGATAAAGTCAATCCTCTCAGAAGAAGGCTTCTGAAAAGTAAACTTCTCGCTATAAGCAAGGGCAGGTTTGAAACTGACTATAAAACTATACTTCCCGGACAAAAGATAAAATAATTTTTCTTAACTTAGCATAGTCTCATTGCTGCAGACTGTGCTTCACAGGGAAATTCCATTTCTCCGTATCGGTATTCCGATCTGTACCGGTATTGTGTGCGGATATTATTTCAGTCCGGATATAATTTTCTTCATATCTGCCGGAATCATTATGATTGCGGCATTTACCCTTTCCCGATTCTATAATCGCCGGCTGTCAAACCATGTTTACGGGATCACTTTCACATTCACTCTTACTATTGCCGGACTCCTCCTCTATACCCTTGAAAAATCTTCACTTTCAACACTCCTGCCTGAAGAGACATATTTCTCAGGATACATTACTGACTTTCCAGAGGAGAAGGAGAACACTTTCAAAATTACCTTAAGGATGGACTCGGGTGTAATAAAGGGAAAAAGGTTGCCTCTAAAAGGTTCAATTCTTCTATATCACAAAAAAGATCCTGCCTGCCATTCCTGGCTGCCTGGCGACAGGATGACTGTTAAATGCCGGCCATTGGCGATTGCTAACAGGGGAAATCCCTATGAATTTGATTACAGATTCTATATGGAAAACAGGGATATAAAATATTATGCTTTCACTGACAGCAGCGATATCAGCAATTACCTGGCACCCGACAGAAGGAAACCGGCTCAAAGTGCACTTATCATCAGGCAAAAGATAATTGACATGTTCCGCGCAAGAGGTATTGAGGGAGACAGACTTGCCCTTGTTGCTGCGATTACGCTTGGACAGAAAAATATGCTTGATCCGGAGCAGAAACAATATTTCATTAAGGCAGGAGTAATGCATATAATGGCCGTATCCGGCCTTCACGCGGTGATATTGAGCCTGTTTATCTTCAAGCTTCTCTTTTTTCTTAAAGGAAGGCTGAACATATTCAGGGTTCTGATCACTTTTCTGCTTCTCTGGTCGTTTGCCTTTGTAACCGGACTCACACCTTCAGTGCTGAGGGCGACACTTATGTTCACATTTCTTCAGGCAGGAAATATCATGAAGAGACCCGTCAATCCGATAAACTCTGTGCTTGCTTCAGCATTTGTGCTGATATTGATAAGACCGTCTGTGATCTTTGATGCAGGATTTCTCCTCTCCTATTCGGCTGTTATCTTTATCATCTGCTTCTACCGTGATTTTTATCTCAGGCTCAGGTTCAGGCATCGTTTGCCAGATTTTATCTGGCAGGCAGCAGCCGTATCAATAATTGCTCAGACAGGCACACTGGCACTTACCATAATGCTGTTCAACAGGTTTCCAACATGGTTCATACTGTCCAACATAGTCATTGTTCCTCTTTCATCAGTTGTAATAATAATAGGCTGCCTTGTGCCGCTGACCTTCCCTTTAACATTCATTTCACAAACGCTGGCAAATCTTCTGGATTTTCTGACAGGAGTGACTGAATACCTCACAGCCAGGAGCGCATCACTGCCCCTCTCAACCATTGACAATATAGGACTTACAACCCTTCAATGCATTCTCTTTACCTTAACAATATTCCTCTGGCTCCGATATTTGCTGGTGAAAAAATCCATTCAAGTCAGGTGGCCTCTTTCTGCCCTGTTTCTTCTGATTCTGGCAGGCACAATTACAGGTATCAGGACAAAAAGATCTGAGGAGCTTATTGTTTACAACTCCCCTGGTTATCCGTCCGTCGGGATCAGAATGGGCAAGACTCTGAACATTTATTCCGACACTCTGTTAAGAGGACCTGAAGTTACAAGACACTGTGCAACTTTGGGACTTACAATAAAACAAAACATAATTACGAACAAGCCCTGCCTGTTAAAGACAGAAAACAATAGAGCCCTGATAACCAATCATTTAGATTTCAATTTATTATCAACATGCAAACCTGACATTTTAATTATCAGAGGGGGAAAGCCATTTTTAGAAAAAATCTCGCAACCGGTCGAAAAACTTGATGCAATCATAGTTGCTACAGGTACAAATCAGGGTGGTCAGGTCTCACGACTGATCAGATCAATTAATGCCGACACCATCCATTTTGCCGGTAAGGAAGGGGCATTTCGCATGAAGCTATGATATAGTGCAAAATAATAGTGTGAAAAAAACTTGAGTATTACGCTATTTATAGCTTATTTTGCTCTGTTTTTCTAAAAAGGTTTTATGAGAATAATCATTGCCGGGGCGGGTGAAGTAGGGTCTCATCTTGCCAAAATGCTTTCAAATGAAAATCATGAAATCATTATCATTGACCCTGAGGATGAAAGGTTAAAACCTATCGAATCCACTCTTGATGTACTGACTTATCACGGATCTGCCACCTCAGTAAAAATACTTCAGGAGATACTTCAGAAAAAGACTGATCTTTTTATAGCCGTCACTCATTCTGAAGATACCAATATTACATCTTCGATACTGGCCAAGCGATTCGGGGCGATCAAGACCATTGCGCGTATTGACAATCTCGATTACCTCGACAAATACAACCTTGAGTTCTTCAAAGCTCTCGGGATCGATTCTCTTATATACCCGGAACTGATCGCAGCACGAGAGGTGCTGGGGCTTCTCCAGGAGACAGGAACTACCGAATATATGGAATTCTCGGGAGGCATGCTTTCAATGTTCGTACAGAGGCTTGACGAAAATGCACCAATCCTGAATAAAAGCCTTGAAGAAGTCTCCATTACTAACAAAACAGATAAATACAGAGCCGTTGCCATAAAGCGAAATGACAAAACCATAATCCCGCGCGGAAAAGAGCAATTCCAGGAGGGAGATCTTGTTTTTGTGATTTCCACGCGTGAAGGAATTGATGAGATGATGAAGACTTCAGGCAAGGAGAGCTTCGAAGCCAAAAACATAATGATACTCGGTGGAAGCCGCATAGGAAAACATGTTGCGCTTTATATGCAAAGAAGTTGTTCTGTCAAACTCATCGACTCTGATCCTGAAAGATGTGAACAGCTGGCTGAAATCCTCGACAATACACTCATTATCAATGGCGACTGCAGGAACATAGAGCTACTTGAACAGGAAGGAATTACCAAAATGGATGCTTTCGTTGCTGTGACAGGCAATTCTGAAATTAACATACTTTCATGTCTTCTTGCAAAGAACAAGGGAGTCAAGAAGACAATTGCCGAAGTAGAGAACATGGAATATATAAACCTTGCCGAGAATTCCGGTATAGACACAATAATAAACAAGAAGATTTCTGCAGCCAGCAGGATATTCCGTCATACAACAAACCTCAATGTAACACAGGTAAAGTACATGGCAGGTACCGATGCTGAAGTGATCGAGTTCAATGTGCCGGAGGAAGCAAAAATAACGAGAGGTACCCTTCGGAGTCTCGATTTCCCCAGAGATGCCATCGTCGGAGGCGGAACCAGGGATGGAGTTCCTTTCATTGCCACAGGCGATACAATTATAAAGGCCGGCGATAAAGTGGTTGTTTTCACCCTCCCGACAGCTTATGACCGGCTTACAAAATTCTTCACCTGATAGTGTATGGTTAACTTCAGGATAGTAGCCAGGGTCTTCAGTCTTATAATAGTAATTGAAGGTTTTTTCATGCTGCTTTCGGCAGGTGTGGCATTCCTGTATGGAGAACCTCTTTCACTCTTCTTTTCAGCGATAATAACAATTGTTACAGGGGCTTTGGTCTTTACTCCTCTGCGTAATGAAGAAAAGGTTTCAGGGCAAAAGGAAGGTTATATAATCATTGCCGGAATCTGGATATTAATGAGTCTTTTCGGGACCCTGCCCTATCTGCTGAGCGGAACCATAAAGAATTTCGGAGACGCGTTCTTTGAATCGATATCCGGATTTACAACAACCGGAGCCACGATTATCACAAATATTGAATCTCAGCCTCACGGCATACTTTTCTGGAGAAGCATTACACAGTGGATGGGAGGCCTGGGATTCATTATAATATCACTCTCTGTGCTCCAGGTGGTAAAGACTATAAATATTCAGTTGCCGCTAAATGATTTCACCGGTCAGGCTGGTGACAGGATACATCCGAAGATCAGCGAAGTATTAAAGAGACTCATTTCGATATATGTCATTCTTACAGCATTTGAAGCAATCCTGCTGATGATCGGCGGTATGAATGTTTTTGATGCCGTATGTCACTCCTTCTCAACAATGTCAACAGGCGGATTTTCAACCCGCAACTCAGGCATTGGAGCATTCAATTCACCTTTTATAATAATAGTCCTGACAATATTCATGTTTCTTGCAGGGACAAACATGACAATGATTTATTTCGGGCTGAAACGCAACTTTGGAAAGATTAGCGGCAACAATGAGTTCATTTTTTATCTGATCACCTGTACCGGTTTTGTTATCCTGAGTACAGTTATCCTGTGGCTTACACAGGGATTTAAACCGGGCAAGGCGGCGCTTGAAGGTACATTCCAGGCAGTTTCGGTAATAACCACAACCGGATTCTACCACAGCGACTACAACCTGTGGGGCAATTTCATGATCCTTCTTATTTTCATAATGATGTTTACCGGTGGCACTTCAGGATCTGCAAGCGGCGGTCTGAAAATAGTCAGGCTCCTTCTTATAACAAGGAATACAAGGCATGAGATGAGAAGGATGATTCATCCCAATGCTTTTATACCGGTAAAACTTGATGGTAAAACAGTGGAACAGGGAATTATAAATAACCTTCTGGTATTCATTACATTATATTTCATGGTTATTTGTATCTGCGCATTCGGTACCTCGCTGATGGGCTATGATATCATTACTTCATTCAGTACTTCAGCTGCCATGCTTGGCAACATTGGTCCGGGAATCGGAACATTCGGGCCATTTACAAATTTTGCGCTGGTGCCAATGGCAGGAAAATGGTTCTTTTCATTCCTGATGCTTCTCGGAAGGATTGAATTATTTTCGATACTGATTCTCTTTACCGGAAGTTTTTACAGAAGATAGCTTAAATGATCTGCGTTAATCAGCGTAATCTGCGGGAAACTATCATCTTTCTCCCGCAGATCTCGCAGACCACGCAGATTTAAGCGAATAAACACTTCTACCATTCTAGATTACCTAAACCTTGTCTGATGATTTCCGGCTCAATACCGGTGCAGTCGACAATTGTCGATGCTTCATTCTTACCGTAACCGCCATCGATAACTATATCTGCAAACTCCCTGTATTTCTCATGTATAAGCTCAGGATCGGTAGTATATTCAATTATTTCATCCGGATCGTGCACAGAGGTTGTGATTATAGGCCGTCCAAGTTCACGAACGATCTCGAGAACTATGCTGTTGCCGGGTATCCTGATACCAATAGTTTTCTTCTTGTTCTTGAACATTTTCGGGATCTGGTTATTTGCTTTTACAATAAAGGTAAAAGGTCCGGGAAGGTTATGCTTGAGCAGTTTGAATATGGAGTTGTCCCTTATAACCGTATATTCCGAAAGCTGGCTCATATCGTGAAAAATCAGCGATAAGTCGGGATTCCTGGGATCGAGCCCCTTAAAACGCGCAATTTTTTCTATAGACTTATTTGCCTTTATGTCGCATCCTATTGCATATACCGTATCTGTAGGGTAAATAATGATACCACCCACCTCCAGGAGGTCAACAACCTGGCGGATATGTTTCTGGTTTGGATTTTCAGGATAAATGCGAATTAGCATTAAATTTATTTTTCCTGCAAAGATAGTCATTGCCCCCCAACCCCCCTCCCGCTTCGCGGTATTTCATGCCGGGGGTCTAAAAATCAACTTGGTTTCGACCCCCCTTCAGGGGGGCAAGGGGGGCATGTACTAAAAAAAAGAGGGTAAGCTACTTATATCGCACCGCTACAACTGCCTACCCTTGCTACCTTCCGATCCTGGGGGAGTTCAGCAGGAGCTGGTCGTATAAGACCTTGCTACCTTCCGATCCTGGGGGAGTTCAGCAGGAGCTGGTCGTATAAGACTTACCCGGTACAAAAATACAACTAAATAAGGAGCCGGCAAAATAAATAATCCAAATCAGGGAATATTCTCTTTCCCGATTTTACATTATATTTGATCAAACATAAATCTTCAAGCAATGGAAAAAACCGCAAACGTCTGGAAAGCAAATCTTGTAAATGGGCTGATATTAGGCCTTATAGGTGTTGTTTATACACTGGTCCTCTGGTTCCTTGATCTAACCTTCAACAAAAATCTCGGATACATATTTATACTGGCAGAAGTAGTAATACTTTTCTTCCTTGTAAAATCATACCGCGACAATTATATGCACGGGATGATTACCTATGGCCAGGCTTTGGGAGCCGGCGTAATAATTTTTCTCTACGCCACTATCCTCACTTCAATTTTCTCATACCTTCTCAATACAGTTATCGATCCGGGCTTGATGCAAAAGGGTCTTGCAGTACAGGAGCAGGTTTTACTCGACCGTGGTATGACACAGGATCAGGTTGATGCCGCGCTCAAAGTGGCAGGCAAAATGATGAAACCTGCAATTTCGATCCCCATGGGCCTGGTAATAAATATGTTCTTCGGATTAATAATATCGCTTATAGTTGCAGCATTTGTCCGTAAAGAAGGAAATCCTCTGATCGAAACACCACAGCAGTAGACTGAATTGTTATATTATGGATCTGTCGGTTGTAATTCCTGTTTTTAACGAAGAAGAGTCGGTCCGTGAGCTTTCGGACTGGATCGAAAAAGTGTGCTCCGCCTCCGGATTAAGTTTTGAAATCCTTTTCATTGATGACGGAAGCACTGATTCATCGTGGAAAACCATCGAAGAATTGGCCAGCCAAAAGAAGTTTATCAAGGGTATCCGGTTCAGAAGGAATTACGGGAAAGCAGCAGCACTGCACACAGGCTTCACGGAATCGTCAGGAGATGTTGTTATCACAATGGACTCAGACCTGCAGGACTCTCCTGACGAGATTCCCGAACTGTACAGAATGATAAAGCAGGATGGATATCACCTGGTTTCAGGGTGGAAAAAGAAACGTTACGATCCTTTCATCAAGAGGTCGACCAGCAGGCTTTATAATCTGACTGCCAGGATAGCCTCCGGCATAAAGCTTCACGATTTCAACTGCGGATTAAAAGCATACCGAAGCGATGTCGTAAAAGGCATCGAGGTGTTTGGCGAGATGCACCGCTACATTCCAATGCTGGCAAAAGAGGCCGGCTTCATGAAGATAAGCGAGAAAATCGTTGAGCACCGCCCACGGAAGTATGGAGTTACAAAATATGGTGTCGACAGGTTTGTTAAAGGATATCTCGATCTGCTTACAATAGGGTTCATTACCAGGTTCGGTAAAAGTCCGATGCACCTCTTCGGACTGGTTGGTACCCTGATGTTCCTGGCCGGATTCATTATGGCTGCATACCTCGGCATTAACAAGCTTGTTTTTGTAAATAACGGCCTGCGGGCACCTCTTATTACCGATTCTCCCTATTTCTATATAGCATTGACGGTGATGATCATCGGTTCCTTAATGTTCCTGACAGGATTTCTCGGAGAACTGATCAACAGGACATCGTCGGAAAGGAATAGTTACCTGATAAAGGATAAGGTGAACTTATAACCCCCGCTGCTTCGCAGCACCCCCTAAAGGGGATTTGAAACCAACCACAGAATATAGTTGGCAATGGGTTTTAGCCCCCCTTTAGGGGGGATGGGGGGGTCATATAGCAGCAGACCGGATTCCGGTATCCCTGCCCTGCGGCCGGCTTCAAGATCACTCTCCTTGTCCCCTATTAATATACACTGACTGATATCCAGATTGAAATCTTTTATAGCCTGGAGTATCATCCCGGGTTCCGGTTTGCGGCAGCTGCACGGACCCGTTAAATCAGGATGATGCGGACAGTGATACACTTTTGATATACTGATTCTCTTCTTTGCAAATTGGCTGACCATCCAGGATGTCAGATTTTTAAAGTCTTCTTCACTGTAAATCCCCCTGGCAATGCCTGCCTGATTGGTAATTACGATAATCTTGTATCCCTGATCAGCGTATTTCCTGCAAAGATCAAAAATACCCCTGCTGAATTCAAAATCCTCGTGCCGAAAGACATGAACCTTATCAACATTGATTACACCATCGCGATCGATGAAAAGAGCCTTGTTCATGTATCGGGCAGTTTTGGCACATTTTTAAGCAGTGACTGGGCTCTGTGGTAATCTTCCGGGATTCCGATGTCGATGAATGTATTGTTGAAGGTCTTGCATTTCAGTTTACCCGAGCCGGCCTCTTTCTCCAGGAGTTCCTTTTCAAGGGAAAACACCTCTTTATGTATCTCAGACTTCAGGAACTTTCTGTCAGCTAAATATATACCACCATTTATATAACCATCAGGACAGAATTTTTTCTCATTGAACTTAAGGATCGTGTTATCCTCACAATCCACCGATCCGTACCTGGAAAAATTCTTCATTCTTTTAAGCGCAACTGAGAAGGGTCCATTGCTTTCAGAATGAAATGAATATAAATCATCTATGTCAATGGGGAAATAGGTATCTCCGTTCACAATAAGTATTTCTCCGGCGGTTGTTTTATTCAGCGCATATCTAATCGCTCCACCGGTCCCTAACGGTTTGTCCTCAATAGCATATTCAATGAGAATTTTTTTAAAAGAATCGCCAAAATAACTGATAATTGTGTCAGATTTATAGCCGGTGGAGATCACTGCTTTACTGATGTCATATTTATCAAGCCACAGGAGAAGGTAGTAAAGAAATGGCTTGCCGTTTACCGGTGCCATTGGTTTTGGGACATCGGAAACAACCTCCCTGAGTCTGGTCCCCATTCCTCCTGCCAGGATTATCGCCTCCTTCATTTCCTGCTGAAAAGTTCCTCTTCTACAATTGAACATATAATATGCTCAATAAGGATTTGGGCTTCCTGTATCCGGGGAGTCTCTTCAGACGGAACCACCAGACAGATATCGCACAGATCCTTCATTGTGCCGCCGGAGGCTCCTGTAATGCCAATTGTCAACATCCTATTTTCCCGGGCTTCTTTTAAAGCTTCTACAATGTTATATGATTTTCCGGAAGTGGATATTGCCAACAAGATATCTCCTTCGCTTCCAATTGCCGAAACCTGTCTTGCAAAAACCTTCTGAAAAGAGGAATCATTGCCTACAGAGGTAAGGATTGATGTATCTGTAGTAAGTGCAATGGCAGGCAGTCCGAGACGGTCGAAGTTGAATTTATTTACAAATTCAGCTGCGATATGCTGAGCATCAGCTGCACTGCCTCCGTTTCCGGCGATCAGAAGTTTATGGTGACACCGGAATGCTTTCACTATTGCAATTGATGCTTTTTCAATATTCTCCAGAAGTCCTGCCGATTCTAATAGTTTCAATTTCAAGTCAGCCGCATCCTTTATCTGTTTCCTGATTTTATCCTTCATATCAAAAAGATTAATACTTTCTCCTTTATCCTTTAACCTTTCTCCTTTATCCTTTAACCTTTCTCCTTTATCCTTTAACCTTTCTCCTTTATCCTTTAACCTTTCTCCTTTATCCTTTAACCTTTCTCCTTTAATTTATCTTCCACCCCTGGCATCCACTCTCGCTGAAATGAAAATTCAGTATACTGCCGCTGAACCTGTTGAGTACTTTAATAAGATCTGTCTTTTTAACCGGATCCACGGTAAAGAACATAAATCCCCCGCCGCCGGCTCCAGAGACTTTTCCTCCATATGCCCCGGCTTTCATTGCAGCTTTGTAGATCTTTTCAATATTGGTGTTGGTAATCGACGTTGCCATTTTTTTCTTATTCTCCCACTCCCTGTCGAGAGCCTTTGCGAAATTAAGAATGTCACCCTTGAGAAGGTAGTTTTTCATTACGTAAGAATTCTCCTTTATCCTGTGAGTTGCTTCAATCTGCACTTTCCTGCCCATCCTGGTATTTTTCTGCTGCTCCCTGATTATCCTGTCGGAGGTTCTTGAAGCTCCGGTATAATAAAGTACCATTGATACCTCCAGTTCATCAACGATCCAGCGTTTCATCCTGAGAGGATTGACAATTATCCTGTCGTCTTTGTAAAATTCGATGAAGTTAAATCCGCCGAAGGTAGCTGCATACTGGTCTTGTTTTCCGCCGTTGAAGCCAAGGTCGATGCGCTCAATCTGGTAGGCAAGATATGCCATGTCGTAATCACCAAGCGGCAGGTTAAGCCATTCTGTAAATGCTTTCAGTATTGCCACGACCATAGTTGATGAAGATCCAAGTCCGCTTCCGGGAGGAGCATCGCAGAACGTTGTCAGTTTGAAGGAGAGTGGTTTGGTGATTCTAAAATTACGTACGATCCTGTTATAGACTCCCTTATGCAGATCAAGAGTGCCGTCAACAGGCAGATTCAGGGCTGAGGGATAGCGCTTCTTAAGGTTAAGGTCGGAGGCATGAAAAACAATCGATCCCGTATTTGTTTCTTCTATTGTGCAATATGCATACTTGTCGATAGTAGCGTTAAGGACAGCTCCGCCATAGAGGTCAGAATATGGAGAGACGTCGCTGCCGCCGCCGCCGAGGCCCAGTCTGAGGGGAGCTTTGCTTCTGTATATCATGTTGCTGGTTGCTGGTTGCTGGTTACTGGTTGCTGGTTTGCTGATTATAGTATGATTTTGTCATTGCGAGTCCCGGTACCACCTTCGTTAAAGCTTCGGCGGTCAATGTCGGGACGAAGCAATCCTTATATCTCATTATATATTTCCATTATAGACTTTGTAAGCTTGTCCCATGTAAATTTAGTTTTTTCCTTCTTTACTCCTTCAGTAAAACTTGCTTTCCTGTTATTGGCAAAGAAATCATCGATAGCATCTGCAATTGCCTGATGATCAGGACTAACAACATAACCGCACCTGCCATTGGCAACAATCTCGCTTAAGCCTCCAACGTCGGTTACAAGCATAGGCTTCTCAAAATGGTAAGCTATCTGTGTCACCCCGCTTTGTGTGGCGCTCCTGTAAGGCTGCACCACCAGGTCGGCAGCGCTGAAGAAAACAGCTACCTCATCTTCCTTAATGAATCTGTCGCAGAGAATAACATCATTGCCAAGATTGTATTTTACAATCTGTTCTTTATAGGGAGCATCGCTCTCATAGAACTCGCCGGCAACAATCAATTTAAGTTTTCTGTTCTTAAGTCTCTGATCAGCAAAAGCCTGCAAAAGAAGGTCGAGGCCTTTATAAGCCCTGATGAATCCAAAAAAGAGCAGGTAGGAATAATTACTGTCAAGTGAGAGCCTCTTCAAGGCTTCATCCCTTGTAACTGGTGTGCCGTAATTATCATAAAGGGGGTGCGGGTTGAAGATAACCGGGATATTGATCCGGAATGATTTCAGATCGTCGCCAACACTGCGCGACATTACTATTGCTCCATCAATGCCCGCTGTAAAGTATCTGGTCAGAAGTCTGTCGATAATGCTCTTCTCATGGGGAATTACATTATCAAAAATGCAGATAACTTTTATATTTGCGGCCCTGTTTCTTTTGGCAATTCGTGCAATTGTCCCAAAACAGGGTGACATGAAAGGATTCCAGTACTTGATCAGAAGAATGTCAGGTCTCATCTTTCCGATCCTGCGGCCTGTTCTTATCCAGGTGAAAGGATTAACAGAATTTACAATCCTCGTAATCCTCAGCTTTTCAGGTGGTTGTGTATCTGTATACTGCGTCTTCCCGGGAAAAAGGAATCCGGGATACTGAAGGGTAAAAGTAAAAATATCAGTATCATTTCCTTCTGAGACAAACTGCAATGCCAGCCGCTCATTATAAGCAGCCAATCCTCCCCGATAGGGATGTGCAGTTCCGAGGATAAGTATCTTCATATATGGAATAAATGTCAAAAATAGGAAATATTAAGATAATCCTCCAGATAAAGAAAATGCTGAGTGAGCTCTCCATTCTTAAGTATAGTTGCCCTGGTTATCATCGGACTCTCGTTTCCTGTCAGCAGATCCGGCACAGCGCTTTTCATCAGCTGCAATCCGAAATCGGCGGAGGCATCTCTCGGCAGTTCACCGGGCAGGTTATCAATTGACATTACAGTAATATTTGAAGGCCTTGCGAAAGCAGGTTCCTCGATTTCAAGATGAGGGTTGTAGCCATAAAACGGATCGGCGATAGTAGTAGCCCTTAACGTTGACGGAACAGGACCATTTACATCACAGCTTATATCGGCAACAACAGTAATTTTGAATTCAGGATCTTTCATATCCTCTTTACTGAAGAACATTGGAGAACGAGGATCCCAGTAGTGACCTGTGATAAGGATATCTGTCACTTTGGTAAATGGCAGAAAAACAGATTCATATTCGTCGGGGTGCTTAAGAAAATGAGTGAAGTTGAAGGGCTTCCTGTTCTTATGTACAGTATAATATTCAGGTCCGATCTGGCACATCACCGGAACATCGAATTCACGGTTAAGAAAATCATCAGGAGTGACCTGAACCAGGTCGCAGATACTCAGTGTCTCCATCGCTCCGTTTGCCACACGGCCGCTACCGGTAACGAGAATTTTCAATCTGTCTTTAAGTTCAATAAGCCTTAATCCTGCCCACATCTCATTCAGGTCGTGACACTGATGAGCAGGTTTCAGCTTAAACCTGTTTGTTTTTATGCCTCTCGCTCTCAAACCATTATATGCCCCGACGATGCCTGCCCATCGTCCGAATGCCACAACTCTTTCTCCCTTATCTGTGGTGAGGTATTCATAATCTATGAGCCTGATCTGCCTGGCTGACATCTCCCTGAACATCTCCCGGTTATGAAGCTGTTTCTTGGCAACATGAGCAAAAAACATGTATGTCTTTCCAGGTATAAACGTTCTTTTGTCAACCTCCTTAACACCAAGAAGAATATCGCAATCAAAAAGATCCTCCTTTAGCGGGATGTCGAGATATTCGTACTCTTCATCTGAATAGCAACGTATATCGCTTGGTTGAACAAAGAACTCAGTAAAAGGATAGAGCTCCTGTAGGGCAATAATCTGCGGAGGTGTCAGAGGGACTCTCCTGTCGGGAGGATTTTTTGTTTCGCGGAGGATACCTATTTTAAGAGTTCTCTCCATAATAATCTCAACTCTAAATAACTTTTAAAGATAGCAAAAAAGGGTGCAAGGTGCAAGCTTCGCCCACCGAAGCTTCAGCGAAGGTGGGGTGCAGGGTGCTGTCTTGTTTCCTGGTTCTTTGGTCTTTGGTCTTCGGGCTTCGGGCTTCGGGCTTCCGTCTTCGGTCTTTTCCCTTACTTCACATCATACCCATCTCCGGTTTCTCTCGGTGTAAAAAGATCAGTATTCTTAAGATTCACCTCGTTCCCATGAAGAGAAGTATTATAGAAATAGTAAAAGGCAGGATTGGTATGTTCGTATTCGTGAAAGCCAAAATAATAGGAATGTTCCCTCCCGGCAACATCAGTAAAGTTTACATATTGGGCATTTGTTGCCAATGGTTTTATAACGAAGTTCCCGAGCATTTTACCTGAAGTAAGAAGATGAGCGCCCCGCAGGACAAAATCATTTTTGTTAGAAGTGATGTAGATCCTGTTGGCGAAACTGATCTGTGAAAGGACTTCCCCGTGTTCCTTTGTTCTGATTGCAGGAGCATTCATGATAATATTGTCGATGAATTCATCTTTCAGATATTGTCCGTCGCCGCAGACAATGAAGTTGCTCATAAAATAGTTACCAAGGCTGTGACAAATAATACTGAAATTCTGGTTCACCTTCATGGAAGTGTTTCTGTACTCTTTGATCTGGAGCAGGAGGTTGTAAAAGTTATCACCGCATCTCCGGACCCTTGCCAGCGATTTGTTGAAGTTACTGTTATTAGAGGGCCAGTCAAAAACAAGAAGATCGACATCATAGCGGTCCTGCACCTGGAAAGCCCTGTTAAGTGCCATCGGCAGAGTCTTGCCATGGCCTTCGATGAAGAGGAGTATATCGCGTCCATCATTTATCTCTTTCATTCCCGAATAGAAATCAGGTACAAAATTGAGCTGCCATTTGTTCCCGTCGCAGGTGGCAATGAAATATGATACTATCCGGAATTCGGCAATATCGTTGGGAAAGAAAATCCCATCGTCGGGAGCAGGAATATAGGGACGGTTAGTGATGAAGAAGATCTTCTTCACTCCTTCAGGTATTTGTCCCCTGTTAATCTGCACCTTATTCCATTCAGGTGTTATCTCGCAGAAAGATTGGGTTTTGTATTGGGCAGTGGCATTACCAGCAATCAATAAGTTCAATGATAGTGCCAGAAACGTCTTATAAAAATTAATACCCGGCATATTTTAATGATTTAGGTGAGTTAAAGCTAGGAAAAATATTGCAAAACACACTTTATAGTTGCAAGATGCGGAGTGCGGGGTGCTGTCTTTGGTCTTTGGTCCTTGGTCTTCGGTTCCGCTCTGCGGAATTTCCTCACTTCGTTCGTCAATCTTCGGTCTTTGCATTTGGCCTGTTTTTTGAGTACCTTTGTGTTTTCAGGCACTGAGCCCAGCCTTCGCCAAGGCTACGGCTGGCAAGTCTGAGCCATTCTTTGGGGCTGACTGGTTTTGACAGCATGAGGGGTGGTATGTAAGCATGCAGTGTGTGGTGGCGCGTCACTTGAACAGTGTCACAAATTTTAACTGGCGAATCTAATTACGCTCTCGCTGCTTAAGCGGTCACAGACCAATTAGGCTTTATCCGGGCACATGTGTCCGGACGGGACGCTTCCCGGGCGGTCAGGCCCTGATCCAACCCGATACGGAGGCGCACGCAATCCGGGGCTAGCCTGATGAGAGTCTCGATCTGACGGCGAAACCAACAGAGACTAAGGACATATAAGCTTGTTCTGCAGCTGATGTGTCTCGAAAATCAAGCAGGACTAAGCATGTAGAAAGCGTATGGTCTCCATGTTTGGACGCGGGTTCGACTCCCGCCAGCTCCACGATCAAGCAAGTGCTGCCACTGCCGAAAGGCAGTGGTTTTATTTTGCTGTGTAGCGTTGAGAGCTTGCTCTCATAAGCGAAACAGGAAAATAAAATAACCATTTACCGCTAGGGAAATGGCAGCACTTATTTGCAGGACTGGAGCCGAGGGACGGTGAGCGGAGCGAACACCCCCGCCAGCTCCACCTTCGCCCTCCGACTTCGCCGGACGAAGCCCGGCTATGTCGGGCGAAGTCCGAAGCTTTAGCGCCGCGCCGTCGACAAGCCTATGGCTGCCGATGGAAGGAGGGCTTTTTCTTTATATATCATTAGCCATTATTGTATTTTAAGGACATTGAGACGTGCATCCAATAAATCATGGTACTTACCTTTCATTTCTTTTGATAAAAAGCTAATATCAATTAGTTCTTTCCACTTAGGAATTGATGAAGCGATTATCTCAAGAATATTATCTATGCTCCTGGAAGTTAATTCACATCTTTCCATTCCATAATAGTCAACAAGAATATTTCGTGTTAAATGCCTCTTCTTACCTTTCAGGGGTAACGCAATTTCTTCCTCTTGCTTCTTATATTCAATAGTAGAATTTACAAGGTCATAACATGGTGAGAGTGTCACTTTACCATTTTCATTGATAATGGAGAAATTCTTTAAATGCATATCTTCATTACCAACTAAATAATTAAATATGACCAGTTTAAACAAAGTCAGTTTTTCAATTGAAGGGAATGTAATGTATTTGTCAATAACATTTACAACCTTTTCCATACTATAATCATACTTTGTGTCCCTGCTTAAACCAGCCAACTGTGCAAAATCTTCAACAGGAACTTTTTCGTTTTGTCCTTTCCTGTCAAACCGCTTGATGAAATATGTAAGTGTGTTGTCCTTTGACCAAATTAAACCATGCAAGGGTATTTCCAAACCAATTTCACCTGCAAGCCTCATTGTCAGGTCTTCATTCTCTGGCATTTCAGGATACAAAGCATGCTGTGGTTTGAGGATATATCTCCCGCCTTTATCAACAATACCGAATTTGCCTTCCCTGATATTCAGTTTTGCGCTTAGTTTTGGCTGGATTCCCTGAATTGACATCTTTGCAGCACGATTGTATGCTTCTATTCTTTGTTCTTCTGCAGTATATTCAAGGTCGTTCAAAAACAATAATTCAGGTGACAACAGTCTGAGTCCTGCCTCACTGTAACGATTATCTCCACAAGGAGCATATGTAATCGGGCAATAGTTCATTCTGCAACTTCTTTTACTGTAACAACGCCAACCATTTCCTCTCCAACGGCAATCAATTGGGAGAAATAATCATACTTGTCAATTTTTCTAATTTTTAATAATCCTTCCAACTGAATTCCTTCAGGCAATAATCCGTCAAAAAATGGTGGAAAACTGTCGAATTTATAGACCTTCTCCTTTATTGGCATTGTACGTGAAACTTCAAGACCAATATACTCGTCAAGGTATTCAAAAACGTATTCTTTACCCTGTACAAATTCAGTCAAAATTCCTGCCTCAATCCCTTTCACGAACACCTTAGCCTTTCTCATTTGCAGTATTTTGTAAGTTTTCCATTAAAGGACTTGTTAATACTATTTTTATGTTCAGCACTTTGAGTATTTTTCGTAAGGTATTCAACTGAACAGATCCCTTTCCTTTCTCAATATCATAAATCACGGTTTTACCAACACTTGCCAGTTCTGCTAACTTTACACGACTTAATTTGGCTGCCTTTCTATGCATCCTTATTACCTCTTTTAATTCCTGTGACTGTGCCATTTTTTACCTTTATAGCGGTAAATATAAACGTTTTCTTTTAAAACAACAAGCAATTAGCGTTTATTTACTGCCTTAACAGTAATTATTGGCATTTCCCCCATCTTTTTAATGAAGTTCAGGCTATTTTACTGCTAAAACGGAAAATTGTAAAAAAGATTAGTTTTTAATTTGGAAGATACCATGTCATTTACTGAACATATGCATAATAAATCCACTTCTATGAAGTTCGACAATTCTCCCGCCAGCTCCACGAAAAAGAGTGAGAGTGAGAGTGAGAGCGAGAGTGAGAGCGAAAAGCCTCGCTCTTCATGCCGTTACAGGTTTGACCCCGCTGAAGATGAGGTACTGTTTATTTATTCTCAGATTGCGGACATTCAGTTTAATGTTGACGATATAGAAAAACCTGAATATGGCGGTATGAAAAGGATTTCTCTTTTTCAGATGCCTGAAGTACGATCTATAGTTCAGGAAACCCTTGATTACACTCTGGGTAATATTGTCAGAGGCCAGTACTTCCAGACCAGCATTCCTGATTCCCTCATTATATTGATCGAGTGTCCAGTGGAGCAGTTTCATCCTTTTCTTCCAGGGATTTCTCCTGTATCTGTTCGGGTTTGCCGTTGACACTATATCAGCAATAATGAAACTGCCTCCCGGTGAAAGGACCCTTTTCATCTCGTGAAGGAAGGCCTGCTTGTCGGGATAATGGAACGCACTTTCAATATTGATTACAACATCGAAATAGTTGTCTTTTATCTTCTTCATATTCTGAGCATCGTCAACCAGAAAGTGGACATTAGCAAGGCCTCTTCGGCTCTTTTCCCGGTTAGCGATGGCGATATTAGATCTGTTCAGGTCTATGCCTGTAATTAATCTCGGGTTATAATTCGTTGCAACGAAGTTAGTCTGCACGCCATTTCCGCAACCTATTTCAAGCACAGTTTTACCTTCGAGTGGTTCAATGAAGCTTATGCAATGGCGCGTCAGATTTTCCTGGGCTGTTAAAAAATCTTCCTTGTCATTTACAAAGAGAGGGTAATGAAGCATGGTGTATTCATCCTTCATTTTATACAACGCATGGTTCATAGATTTGTAGAACTGGCCCGTTGAGGAACCTGATCTGACCAACCTTACCAGTTGGGAAATGAGACTACTCTCCCGTATTGCTGTATCTTCCATTCATTCAGTTTTAAAATCGGCCAAAGTTAATTATAATTTTGATCACCGATATTCAAATGGCAACCGTAAACGACATACTTAAGTTTGCTAATACTCATATATATTGATGTTGAACGCGATGTGGCTGAATCTGTTTTTAATCTTTTAAACTCCGGGACAGGAAAGCGGATCTTTATTACGCCGACACAAACAGACTTCGAAAGGTACATCACCGGTAATGAAGCAATTATTATCCGTCAGCTGATCTCAGAAGCGCCTTTACAATTGATTGATGAAATAAACACTCCGTCGATTGAAAAAATATTAGTTGATATCGCCGGAGATACAGAGTTTGCCTTTCTCCGGGGAAATGAGCTACATTATGTTTACACAGATATTTTCAAAAAGTTTAATGTAAACAAAAAGAGGCTGTTAAGATATGCTCCGCGGCGTGCCCGCAGGAAAGAAGTGGAACAACTTTTAAATGCCAATAAACTATGATCCACCCCGCCAGCTCCACAAAGGACTCTAAATATATCAGTTAGAGTCTTTTTTGTTACCCAAAGTAGCGCAGGAATTCTCAGGGTTTCCGATACTTCAAACAACGCAGGCGTGCATTAATTTTAGAAACGCACAATTGCTTATGAAACCCACATGTATTGCATACACAAACACGTATATATATAATTTTCAAACATGTGGGTTCCATCAGACCAATAAAAAATAAATTATATACTGATGAAAAGATCTTAAAGAATTGTATTATCCAACTCAGCAAGATATGGCGTTTTAGTCTTTATCATCCAATCCTTCAGTGTTGATTTCAAGTCACGGACTACTTTTTCATATTTTGCCTTTTCAGGATTCGTACCAATCAGGTTATTCATCTCCATCGGATCAGATTTGAGATTGTAAAGGGCACTGACGGAAGTCTGTTTTTTATCGGCCATTTTGAGATAAACAATCATTTTCCAGTCACCTTTCCGGATCATGAAAGGACCTCCGTTATTTATTTGGCCCCAGACAGAAACTGCATAATCGACAGGATCAGCTTTTCCTTCAATTAAGTTTCTGAGACTTCTTCCGTCATTCTCCGGAATTTTCATCCCGGTATAATCTAATATTGTTGCAAAAATATCGAGATGTGAGACTGGTGTTTTAACTTTCATTCCGGCAGGCATTTTACCGGGGAACCTCATTATTAAAGGGACATGTACCGATCCCTCGTACATCTTCATTTTGCTGTTAAGCCCGTGATCACCCATCATCTCTCCATGATCACTTACAAAAACAACCAGGGTGTTGTCAGTTATTCCCTTCCGGTCAAGTTCATCAAGCAGTTTACCTACCCATTCATCGACCTGGGTAACCATTGCATAATATACCTTTTTCATCTGCTGCACCATTTCAGGTTTTTGGAAACGCAGATCGAAGGGTGTTTTATTCCTTTGATAAGGAGCATTTTGCAGATCGTCGTTGATACTTCCTGGCACTGACAATATACTGGCATCATACATATCAGCATAATGTTTCGGAACAACAAAAGGAGGATGAGGAGGACCAAACGAACAGGTGAGTGAAAATGATTCTTCAGGCTCTATTTTTTCTAAGGCTTTCAGGGCTTCATGTCCCTCGTATGCTGCAAGGGAACCATTGGCAGGGCCAGGAAATATCCCAAAATTTTCTGACTGTGGAACTTTAGCTTTACCGGGATTCACCCCACCATTTAAATTAGCAACTGTATCCGCTGTTTTTATACCATACCGTCCATCGATCGGCAACGGAATATAGGGCCGTTGACTCATATTGTCGATAACCTCATCAGGTTTTGCCGTCCTTTTAGCAACACCTATCTCGTCGAGGTACTTCCTGAAACCTTCAGCCGTAGATGGAATATTTGTAAATTTTGATTTATTTGTAGGTCTTACCTCGTTTTTATACTTGGATGCAAACTGGTATGGGCTGTGCCATTTACCGTAATATTCAGTCCGGTATCCATTATCAGAAAGAATCTGGTCGAAGGTCGGGAAATGTGGTATATCATCATTTTCAATATCACTGTTCCCTAAAACTTTCACATTAAGGCATTAATAAACTGAACTCCCTCTTTTGCCAGCCTGTCCATATTTGGCGTTTTAATTTCCATGTTTCCGGCACAACGCATTGCATCCCACCGCTGCTGATCGGTCATAATAATAAGAACATTAGGTTGCTTTGCCTGTGCGTACGACACCATGGGCACTAAAGAACCAACAGCTAGTGCTGCCAAACCAACTTTTCTAATTTGACTATTCCTCATATTAAAATGGCTTATTGAGGTTTAAAAATATCGGGAACATCCTTTGTATCTGTTCCCCATTGTTTATTTGGATAAGGCCCCATTACTAATTCCAGTACTCCACCGTTTATTAAATCGTCGTGTGTGAACCAGGGGGCATTTAAAGCCCTGCCATTGAGTCTGGCACTTTGGATGTATTTGTTTCTTTCCGAACATTCAGGGGCAGAGACAATAAACTGTTTTTTATTTGGAAGGTTTATAGTAACTTTTGAAAAGATCGGACTTCCAATAGTATAAACCGGGATGCCCGGTGTAACAGGATAAAATCCCATCGATGAGAAAACCACAAAAGCCGACATGCCGCCACCATCTTCATCACCTGGAATGCCGAAAATATTGTCTTTAAACCAGGTATTCAGCAGCATCCTGATTTTCTTTTGGGTTTTCCAGGGTGAATCCGTCAGGTTGTACAGGTAAGGAATGTGAAAACTTGGTTCGTTACCCATTGAATACTGACCGACAATTCCAGTAAAATCAGGGAACCGGGCATATAATTCATAAGTGCTTCTTCCCAATCCTTCCCTGAACAGCTGATCGAGACGTTGTTCAAAGGCAGCCCTCCCCCCCATCAGTTTTTGAAGCTCAGGGATGTTTTGCTGTACACTCCATAAGTATGTCCATCCATTGTTTTCATCGTAATAATCGCGGCCACCCATACCCCCATCGAATTTGGGATCGATATCTATCCAATTCCCATCCTTGTCTTTTGGCATGAAGAAACCTTTTTCTGTCCAATAAAGGTTCTTGAAGTTTTCTGCCCTTTTAGAAAACAGATTGTAATCATCGGCTTTACCAAGTTCTTTTGCCATTTGAGCCAGGGCCCAGTCGTCGTAACTGGCAGCAAGTGTGACAGCTACAGCCTGTCTTTTTTCAAATGAATGTACCCTGGTTACCGTCTCTTTTTCACCAGGATGCAAGGCGGGG
>JALONV010000135.1 GCA_025454755.1 Bacteroidales bacterium
GTTAATGGTCCTGACCACCCTGCCAGTAACATCAAGGATCTCTATTGACTTCAGGTTCGGTACATTACTTATGTTGAGAACTGATGACGCCGGAACAGGATACATTTTAAAATCATCATTGAAGAGAGTTTTTTCCACAGCTGTTGGTATAATCTCAAAATCTGAAAGAGTCCGACTATAAACCTGGACAGTCGTAGTTGTGGTAGTATAAAAACCTGCAATGCACGTCATTTTAATATGGTCTGTGGGAATGACCGCACCTACAATATCACTTTCGCCTGTTGCAAATGTTCTGAAGATAATTGTCGTCGTTCCATCTGTTAGGTCATTATTGGAAGCAGTTGCAAACATAACGGATCCGTTTGCGACAGGGAATGTGACATCTGAAAGTTTTATAAGTTCTGATTCATAATTCAGATAGTTTGTATTGTAATCTGTAAGTGTCATTTCAGGTATTGTTACTGTATTACCTGAAGAAGTGACTGTAACAGTGGTTTTTGTCGGGATTATTTCATAGACACCTCCATAGAATGCCACTTTGCCTTCTAGGTTTTTGAAATTATCGCCAATGGCAAGAGTTGTAGTCAGAACAGCAGTGGGATCATAAATAAGCAAACCGGCAGTGGCATCCTGAACATATTTCTGATTTCCCGTTGTTCTCTTGAAAGTTAAAGTTACATCTGTACTTAATTTTACAATATCATCGAGGATACATCTTGTCCTGAGATTCGAGAGACTTGTCGCAACCGGTATGCATGTGAAGTTGCCGCTTTCTGAATAGACAGCAGGATTGCCTGCATCTGAAATCCTGATTTTATATTGTGTGCCGTAGTAGAGGTCGGGCGGGACTGTAATACCGAGTGATCCAGTTGAAGCAGGGGTATTCTCTGCAATAAGACTCCAGTCATAGGTGCGTGCAGTATTTGGAGCCCATACCTGTATTTTGACATTTGTAATATTTGCTGATGTCCAGGTTAGTGTTGCTGGATCTCCTGCATAGAACGTTTCACTGCCGACAGGATAGGTGATCGTTACAGTTGGTGTGGCTGCAGCTATTGTTGTAAATGAGGCACTTTGCGTCGAAGAAGTAAAACCGCTTCCATCTTTAACCGGTCCGACTGACAGATAGTAAACCTGCCCGTTTAATAATGATCCGGAGGGGGTAACAGTAATTATTTTTTTTGCAGGCAACAGCATCACCTCCTGCGTCAGTCTTTCTGAAATTAAGCAGAGATGGGAGGTCTCCATCTGTAATAGCAGATCCATCTGTTTTCAATATCGGTTCATCAAAGTATATTTTAGGAGTAGCATCAATCGCCACACCAATGGTGCCATTTGAAGGATTAAATGATGCAACCGGTGCTGCAACATCAACGGGTGTTACAGAAGCAAAAGATTCACCCACCCTGATTTCATCTATTTCAGCCTTTGGAGTTCCTGAAGAATTCCTCAAACATATCGATAAGAAAGCAGTGAAAGTTCCGCTGCCGCTGTTATTAGATACTGAAGTTGAAAGTTCGGATGTGGGATTTACCCAAAGTGTGGCATTAGTATATGAAACAGAACGGTCATATTTTACAACAACTAAATAAGTTGTTCCAAAATTAAGATCTAGGGCAAATTCTGTATAGGTTGGAGAACCACCAGAGGTGTTCATAATAAGAAGTCGATAGTTTGCACCTGCATTAACAGATTTTACTCCAAGACGAGCTCCAAGGACAGTTACTGATGAACCAGCAGTCTGGCCTACAGCCATAAAATAATCCCCGGATGTGCCCAATTGTGTATTGTCGAGAATATTAACTAAGGCAGAATAATAAATTGCAGTGCTTGAGGTTGTAATAGCCCTATTGACATCCCTGGTTACAGTTGTATTACTACCGGGAAGAAGAATTTTATTTCCGATAGGATTTTGGCTACCTAAATAGTTCAGACTGCCTGAATACAGATCAATCGTAGTTGTTTGCCCTGCCGTTAAACTGTGTGTAATCCAATTGTTTGAGGAAGAACCTGTACTGCCAGTATTACCGCCAATATATCCTGGCAATGAATAATCAAATCCTTCATATAACACCAGCTGAGCATGGGTTACGGAAGTAATCATGATAATCAGTAGGACTAAGAATTTGTACCTGAGTAGAGATTTTTTCATATCAATTAAGTTTAGTTTATAGCATATAATTGAGCCTTACAATTTGAGAAAATACAATTTAAAAGACAAATTACAGAAGGATAAGCTATCAGGAATAATGATGAGTCCGGGGTAGGACAGGAAGGACAATCGGTGGTCTTTAATCGCCAATCTGTAAAATGTCATTGCCAATAAAGATCAAAAATCCTACATTCACCCAAAATAGACCAACCTGTATCATAACTAAATCCCGCAACCGTGAAAACATTATCTAAATTATTCATTTTTATCGCTTTAACGGCAATGACAATCACTTCATGCAAAAAAGAACCGGTAGTTGATAAATCCAATCCGTTCTTCTGCAAGTTTGACACTCCCTTCGGAGTACCTCCCTTCGAAAAGATAATGGCAAAGCACTACATGCCTGCCTTCGATACAGGTATGGCATGGGGAAGAAAAGAGATCGAAAAGATAGTGGCAAATAAGGCGAACCCCACATATAAGAACACTATCGAGGCCCTCGATGCAAGCGGTAGCCTGCTGAGAAAAGTGTCAGCCATCTTCTTCTCACAGACAGAGGCAAATACAAACGATTCTTTAATGAAAATAGAAGTAGAAATATCTCCGAAGCTTGCAGCCTATTTCGATGAGATAAGTCTAAATCCTGCACTTTTTTCGAGGATCAAAAATGTTTATGAAAACCAGGCTAAATTCAAGCTCAACGATGAGCAGAAGTTCATTCTCGAAAATCTTTATAAGGAATTCGTAAGAAATGGAGCTAACCTGAACGGGGAAGACCAGGAAAAACTGAAAAATATCAACCTGAGACTTTCTGTACTTACAGTCAGTTTCGACCAGAATGTACTTGAAGAGACAAACTCATACCGGCTCATCATAAACAAGGAAGATCTGAAAGGATTGTCAGAATCTCTTATCGCCTCAGCTGCAGAGATGGCAAAAGCTGCCGGTCAGGAGGGCAAATATGCCTTTTCCACACAACGCCCAAGCATCTTCCCCTTCATGACATACTCTCCAGACAGAAAACTGAGAAAAGAGATTTTCACTGCTTATACAATGCGTGGAAACAATGGCAACAAAAACGACAACAATTCAGTACTTGCAGAAATAGTTCAGCTCCGTGCAGAAAAGGCAGTTCTGCTCGGTTATAAGACATACGCTGATATGGAGCTTGAACCAAGGATGGCGAAAAAACCTGAGAATGTCTTCAGCCTTCTCAACAGTCTCTTTGAAAAGGCAAATAATGTTGCAAGAAATGAAGTGACGGAAATGCAGAAGATAATCGACAGAGAAGGTGGAAAATTCAAACTTGAGCCATCGGACTGGTGGTTCTATGCTGAGAAACTGAGGAAAGAAAAATATGACCTCAATGATAATGAGCTGAGACCTTTTTTCAAATTTGACAATGTGCGCCAGGGTGCATTCGACTGTGCAACAAAGCTTTACGGAATCACTTTCACAGCCATTGATAACTGTCCTCTTCCTCACCCTGACGCGACAGCCTATGAGGTAAAAGAGGCCGACGGCAGGCATCTCGGAGTTCTGTATACCGATTACTTCCCCAGGGAAAGCAAACGCCAGGGAGCCTGGTGCGGTAACTACAGAAGCCACCTGATGAAAAATGGGAAAGAGATTACTCCTGTGGTGACAACCGTTGGCAATTTTACGCTCCCGACAGATGATCTTCCTTCGCTTTTAAGCCTCGAAGAGGTTGCGACTCTGTTCCATGAGTTCGGTCATGCACTCGAAAACCTCTTCAACAAGAATTCCTATAACCGGACTTTTGTGGCACAGGATTTTGTAGAACTTCCGTCACAGATTATGCAACACTGGGCTCTTGAGCCTGAAGTTCTTAAAATGTATGCAAAACATTATCAGACCGGAGAGGTAATTCCTGAAGCCCTGATTGAAAAAATCAGGAACAGCAGCTACTTTAACACTGGTTTTGATAACACCGAAGTTTATGCAGCATCTCTTCTGGATATGGCTTATCATACCCTTGAAGCCCCGGTAAACATTGATATTCAGAATTTTGAAAAGGACTTTTTTACAAAGCTTGGACTGATCCCGGAAATAGTCTCACGTTACAGAGGTACTTATTTTACTCATATTACAGGAGGATATGATGCCGGATATTACTCTTATACCTGGGCATCAGTTCTCGACAATGACGCATTTGAGGCTTTCAGGGAGAAAGGTATTTTCGACAGGGCAATTGCAGAATCCTTCCGCAAGAACATCCTGGAAAAGAATGGTATAGTGGATGCATTGCAGATGTATATCAATTTCCGCGGACGTGAACCGGAGATAGGGCCGCTCCTTAAGAATAAAGGACTAATGTAAAATATCGTGCGATCATACGATTATGCAATCATGCGATCCTTTAAAACAGATTGCACGATTGCACGATTGCACGATTGCACGATTGCACGATTGCACGATTTATTTAAAGGCATTCTCTATCTCATCGAGAGATACTCCTAAGGCTTTGACAGAAAATTCATTAAGTCGCTGCCTGTCGCCGGTTATGTGAAGCGTGTACTGAACGTGTGTCATTTCTTCGGCTGGTTTCAGTGCAGCTGCAGGTGATGATGCCTCAAGCTCATAGAATGGTCCCATCTGGGATCCGTCTTAGAGAGAACCGTCATTATATAAAATTAAAACTATAATGAAAAAAGTAGTCCGGTTCATCTTAGCAGGGATTTACTTTGGTCTTTTATCTTTTGTCTTGGGTCTTGGGTCTTTTGTCTTTCAGGTATTTATATCTTCTCCATCCGGGTATAGCAGTTAATGATGTAAATCTTACCAGCAACCTCAAAGGTTTAAATCCCATTGCATAATGCATTATCAGGTAGATAACTGATGCGATGGCAATCATGATGCCTATCATTATGAATTGGGAAAGGAGCTTCCACCACCAGGCTTCAGGCTGTATGCCCAGTGAATCAATAAGCCAGATAATCACTCTTGCATTTACGGCTGAAATGAGGAACATCATTCCTGTTGCCATCCCATGAGCAGCCTCAATTGCCTTCTGAGGACAATTGTTAAGGCACCTCATGCAGCTTTCGCATGTCAGCTTCCAGTAGGGACGGTCCCTGACATATATTATTGATGAAGTAGGACACTCTTTTATGCAAATTCCGCAATTATTGCATTTCGAGCTGGCTACAAATGTTTTTGAGAGAAAAAAACGACCGCCGAGATAATAACCAGCTGAAATGGGACTTATGAGAAGATCGACCGGCAGGCTATAGAGTCCTCTGTATACTTTTTTACCGCAGAGGATCTTGTTTGCGAATTTCCTGACAATAGGTTCGCACCTGGCGATAATTGATTCTATAACTTTAGTCCTTATCCCGGGGTGCAAGGGTATCCAGTTGGAAGGAAGGTCGACCGGCCTGAAGCCAATGCATCTGTACCCCTTGAGCCACAGAATAAATGCAGGCAATACCAGCGCCAGACCTGTAAGACCAAGCATAAATATTTTATACAGCTTCATGCCTGCACGCGTGTTGACCAGAAAGATCTCTTTGCCCAATCCCCGCGGAAAACCTGTCATGAACCTTATCATTATCGGGGCAGCATTGAAGCCGTGTGTCGGGTAAGCAAAACCGATCAGCGGTTTCTCATCAGGTAAAGGCATTATGATGTTTTCCAGCCGGTCAATCTGCTGGACAACAGTTTTCAATCCTTTCTTATGTGCTTCCTCTGCGATCCACTGAGAGGAGAGCCTGGCATTACCTGTGCCGGATATATAATAAATATATAGTGAATCCCAATAGGTCATCTTATTCACAGCTAATTAATATTTAAAACATCCCGGTTACTTTATCGACACTAATATATTAAATATCGGATTAATTTTACATCGATTAAGTTATATGAATAAGACAAATCTTGTTGGATTTTCCGTTAATGAGATTTATGATCTGATCAGACCGGAAGAATACACTCTTGCACATGCGGTTGCAATTGCCAATGCTATTTACAAGAAGGGGATCACAGATTTCTCACTTATCCCAAAGATACCCGGAAGACTTCAATCATTTCTCACCCAGGTTGCCAGAGTGTCAATTTATGCCCCGGT
>JALONV010000136.1 GCA_025454755.1 Bacteroidales bacterium
GTTGACGGAAAGATCAATAAGGATGAACTGGAACTTCTTCACAAAGAGGGGAAGAAGTTCGGGCTTACAGATCCTGAAATAGACAAGCTTATCATTGATGAGAAGGATCACCATTATCATCCCCCGTATTCTCTTGAAGAGAAATTTGAGCATCTCTATAATATCGCAGAGATGATACTCGCCGATGATGTTGTGAAGGAAAAAGAAAAGAAAGTGTTAAAACGGTTTGCCATTGAAGCAGGATTTGAATATTCAAAAATTGACGGTTTGATTGATCTTGTCCTTCATGGCATTGAAAAAAATACCGGCGAAGAAGAACTTTATGCAAAGTTCAAAAAGAAACTGCTTCATTAGGGAAAAAAAGGGTGTTTCATCCGCATCAAGGTTTGCCGTCGACCATCAGGTGAGTCACATTATCTGTATTTAATAAGCCAATATGTGATTAAATATGATTCCGGTATCCTCATATTTAAGTTTTATTTACTAACTTGTAAGGATAATTATATGATCTGTAACTTAACAAATATTTAGTCAACATGAGAATCCTAATTACCGGATTTGTAGCATTCGTAATCTGGTGCTTTGTTTCTGCCTGGCTATATAACGACAAATTGCTGCCAGTGCTGAACAAGCCGGTTCCGGTGCTGACAACTCCAGAAAATCAAACAAATGAGGCAGATTCTTTAATGAAGCTTAAAGCTTTGATGCCCAAGGACCTGACGATCTACTTTGAATTTAATGATGCAAAATTCAAACCTGATCCGCAAACCGATAATAGTGTTGCTGAATTTAAAACCTGGCTCGATAAGTACCCCGGCTCAATGCTATCTGTAAAGGGTTTTACTGATATTGTAGGCACTCCTGAGTTCAACCTGTCACTTGGTCAGGAAAGGGCCGAAGCCGTTGGCAAATACCTTGAAGACAAAGGGGTCCCTTCTGCGAAAATAATCAAGGAATCGCTGGGAGAGAGGATGGCGTATGAGAACTATATAACCAAAGAAGGAAGAGCAAAAAACAGAAAAACAGAAGTATCAATAAAACTGCAATAACATGACACTATCATTTATAATACTCGCACAGTCAGTCACGGGAGCCGTAATCACCATTGTAGCACTGCTCCTTGTTGCTGCATTAATAGGCTATCTTACGGCATGGTTCTATGCCAAGTCAGTATATACACCTATTATAAAGGGCCTTGAAGCTGAGAAAGCTGATCTTCAGAAACAGGTTGCCGGATTGAAGGATGATGTAACCAGGCTTAATGGCAAAGTTGATGACCTGAATGGAAAGATCAGCAAGCTTGAAGAGCAGGTCAGCGCCAGAGAAAAAGAGATCAGAGAGCTGAAAAGCAAAATAAAGGAATAGCATATATCCAGACAGAGTTTATTAATTTTATTTCACCGGAGAAAGAATATTCGCCGGGGGTGTCTTTTTTAATTTATGCAAGATGAAAATCAATTTAAAAAGCATCATTCCTCCACTGCAATGGCTGCCATCATATAACTTTAAAACACTCGGATCTGACGCCATTGCCGGCATTATGCTCACCGCTTATGCTATACCTGTATCGCTGGCCTATGCCACACTGGCGGGCCTGCCCCCGCAATACGGTGTATACGGATATCTCCTCGGTGGTATCTTTTATGCTATGCTTGGCACCAGCCGTCAGCTGGCAGTAGGACCAACATCGGCAATATCAATGGTGATAGGAGTGACTCTGGCAAACCTTTCAGGAGGTGATACTCAAAGATGGCTCGACCTGGCATCGCTTACAGCAGTGGTTCTTGCGGGGATGAGTTTTCTTGCGTATTTTCTGAGACTCGACAGCATAATCAATTTCATTAGCGAAACGGTTCTGACAGGATTTAAAGCCGGAGCCGCTCTTACAATAATGCTTACCCAGCTTCCAAAATTATTTGGGGTTTCGAGCGGAGGAACAAACTTCTTCAACAAACTCGTTGATCTTGTGCAAAAATTACCCGATACCAATTTTTATGTAATGGTCTTCGGTATAATTGCCTTCCTTCTGATATTATTTGGAGAGAAATATTTTAAAGGAAAGCCTATTGCTATTTATGTTGTTATACTCTCGATCCTTCTTATCTCCCTTACGCCGCTTGCTGATCATGGTTTTAAAACCGTGGGAGTCATCCCTTCAGAGCTTCCAAAGTTTCATATTCCGAGTCTGGCCTGGGCTGATATTAAAAGCGTCATACTGCTTGCATCTGCATGTTTTCTTCTTGCTTATATTGAAAGCGTTTCTGCCGGAAGAACGCTTGCGCACAAGAATGGCTATGACATAAATCCCCACCAGGAACTTCTGGCACTGGGACTTGCCAACCTTGGAACTGCATTTGGACAAGGTTACCCGGTAAGCGGCGGCTTATCACAGTCGGCAGTCAATGATGGAGCAGGTGCGAAGACACCGATGGCATTGATCTTTACCTCAATATTCATAGGCATTTGCCTCCTTTTCCTTGCAACACTGCTGAAGAACCTTCCGACTGTTATTCTTGCCGCAATTGTCTTTGTGGCAGTAATTAAGCTGATAAATATTAAGGAATTCAGGCGCATGTGGAGAGCAAATAAATCGGATTTTGTCATTGCACTGCTTGCGGGGATAAGTGTTCTCGCTTTTGGTATTTTACAGGGTGTAATAATCGGAGCCCTGGCATCGCTCATCCTCATAATAAAATTTGTTTCAAGCCCGCATGTTGCTGTCCTTGGCAAGATACCCGCCACAGAAAGATATTCCGACATCTCACGGCATCCGGATAACATAATGACCCCTGGGATACTGATGTTCAGAGTAGAAGCACCGATTGTTTACTTCAATGTAAATTATATCTATTCACACATCTGGCCAAAAATAGAAAATGAGATGGCGACTCTCAGGATCGTGATTTTCGACCTCAGCACTTCAGCATACATAGATTCAAGCGGTGCGCGGCTTATAAAAAAGCTTTATGAGAATCTTGAACCCAAAGGTGTGATATTTAAGGTTGCCGAAGCTCATTCGGAAGCAAGAGACATTCTGAGGTATGAAGACATTGAACATCTTCTGGGGCATGTCAGCAGAAGAGATTCACTGCACGATGTAATAACTAACACTCTCACCGAACAGGAGATGCGTGAAAGGATAAGGGAAGAATCGATTTAGATTCATTCAGCTTTATCAGATCTTAATCTTCAATTGACGAGTGATAGTCCTGCAACGACCTCACTTTATATTCTCCATTCTGTCTTTCCTTTATTCCTTTTGTTGCGGAAAACGCTGCTGAGGTAGTGGTTATGTAAGGGATCTTATATTTTATGGCATTCTTCCTTATATAGGAATCATCATATTCGCTGAGTCGTCCTGCCGGGGTATTAACAACCAGGTCAATTTCTCTGTTTTTGATTGCATCAACAATGTTCGGTCTTCCCTCATGAACTTTCAGGATAAGCTCTGAATCGACTCCCTGTTCAGCAAGAAATTTCTTCGTTCCTCCGGTTGCCAGTATTTTGAACCCCATATCCCTGAAATTGTGGGCTGTTTCAATGATCCGGTTCTTATCGCGATCAGCTATTGTTATCAGGACACTACCTTTTACAGGCAATGGTGACTGGGTTGCTTCCTGTGATTTGAAGAAAGCCATGCCGTATGAATCGGCCATACCCAGCACTTCACCGGTGGATCTCATTTCGGGACCAAGAAGAGGATCTATAGCAGGAAACATGTTGAACGGGAACACTGCCTCCTTGACACCATAGTGTTTTATCGTCCTTTTCTTAAGATTAAAGTCAGATAGTTTTTGTCCGAGCAATATCTGGGTTGCTATCCTTGCCATGGAAATGTTGCAGACCTTCGAGACGAGAGGTACCGTTCGTGACGCGCGCGGATTTGCTTCAAGTATATAAACAACGTCTTCATATATAGCATATTGTATATTCAGAAGGCCGACAACTTTGAGTTCCATGGCCAGGCGCCTGGTATAATCGTAAATGGTCTTTTTATGATCTTTCTGGATCACCACCGGAGGTATGACACATGCCGAATCGCCTGAATGGATGCCGGCATATTCAATATGCTGCATTACTGCCGGTACGAATGCATCGACGCCATCAGACAATGCGTCGGCTTCCGATTCAATTGGCCGGTCGGGAGATACACCCACAGCTTTTGTAACATATTCCTCGAGCATCTCCTGGTCGAGTATTATTTTCATAGCTCTTCCCCCCAGAACATATGATGGCCTGATCATCAGGGGATAGCCTATCCTTTCTGCAATGGAGAGTGCCTGCTCAAGATTGCTTGCCATTCCTGATTCAGGCTGGGGGATGCCAAGTTTTTCAATAACATGCCGGAACCTGTCACGATCTTCAGCGAGATCTATTGTTTCCGGTGTGGTGCCTAATATTTTAACACCTGCATCAGCCAGCTCCCTGGCAAGATTAAGGGGAGTTTGCCCTCCGAACTGGACTATGACGCCCTCAGGTTTCTCCTTATCGTAAATGCTGAGAACATCCTCGGCAGTCAGAGGTTCAAAATAGAGCTTATCGGAAGTGTCGTAATCAGTAGATACGGTCTCAGGATTACAATTTACCATTATCGATTCGAACCCGGCACCGGCATCGCGGATGGCAAATGCTGCATGCACGCAGCAATAGTCAAATTCTATACCCTGTCCGATCCTGTTAGGACCTCCTCCCAGCACCATGATTTTATTCCTGTTGCTGACATTTACCTTGTCAGGCGCATTATATGTCGAGAAATAATATGCAGCATTTTCAACGCCGCTAACGGGGACCGGCTCCCATGCTTCCTTAATACCAAGTGAAATGCGTTTATCCCTTATTTCCTTTTCGGGGATAGCTAGGATCTTTGAAAGGTATTTATCTGCAAATCCCTCTTTTTTTGCCCGGATGAGGACTTTATCAGGAGGGATCTGTCCTTTATATGCAAGAATTTTTTCTTCCTCTTCAACCAGCTCCTTCATCTGATTGATGAACCAGGGCTTTATATGGGTTTTCCTGTATAGTTCTTCAACATCAGCTCCTTTTCGCAATGCTTCGTACATCAAGAATTGCCGTTCACTGGAAGGATGCTTGAGCATGTTCATAAGTTCATCGAGAGGTTTCCTGTTAAAATCCTTTGCAAAACCAAGGCCATAGCGACCAATTTCAAGAGACCGTATTGCTTTCTGCAAAGCCTCTTTGTAATTCTTGCCGATGCTCATCACTTCTCCCACTGCAAGCATCTGCGTTCCGAGCTTATCTTCGAGTCCTTCAAATTTCTCAAATGCCCAGCGGGCAAATTTTACAACCACATAATCTCCCGAAGGGGTGTATTTGTCGAGAGTGCCATCTCGCCAGTAAGGGATCTCATCGAGTGTAAGACCTCCGGCAAGAAGGGAAGATACAAATGCGATCGGGAATCCTGTTGCCTTTGATGCAAGCGCCGATGACCGTGACGTGCGCGGATTTATTTCTATGACGACCACCCTGCCGGTTTTTGGATCATGGGCAAACTGAACGTTTGTGCCTCCGATAACTTCAATAGCCTCTACAATGTCATAGGAATATTTTTGCAGGCGTCTCTGCAGATTCCCGCTTATTGTAAGCATTGGTGCAGTGCAAAATGAATCGCCGGTATGGACACCCATTGCATCGACATTCTCAATAAAGCAGACGGTTATCATCTGGTTTTTTGAGTCCCTTACAACTTCGAGCTCAAGTTCTTCCCATCCGAGGACAGATTCTTCAATAAGAACCTGGTTGACAATGCTTGCAGAGAGGCCCCGGCTGGCTATTGTTCTCAATTCTTCAAGGTTATATACCAGTCCGCCACCGGTTCCGCCCATTGTATATGCAGGACGGATCACTACGGGATATCCAAGTTCTGCGGCCACTTTTTCAGCATCCCCGACCGAATTTACTGCCTTGCTCTTTGGCATCTCAATCCCAAGACGGTTCATCGTTTCCTTGAAAGCAGTCCTGTCTTCGCCACGTTCTATTGCATCGATATTTACGCCTATTACTTCGACATTATACTTCTGAAGAACCCCCTTTTTAGCAAGGAGTGAAGAAAGGTTAAGTCCTGTCTGGCCGCCAAGGTTTGGTAAAAGCGCATCAGGACGTTCCTTTTTAATTATTTCTGTCAGAGCATACTCATTAAGCGGTTCTATATAAGTCACATCGGCAATACCCGGATCGGTCATTATGGTTGCCGGGTTAGAGTTTACGAGGACGATTTTATATCCCAGGGAACGCAGAGCTTTACAGGCCTGGGTTCCTGAATAATCAAATTCACAGGCCTGCCCGATTATTATAGGTCCGGAACCGATTATCAGGACTTTTTTTATGTCATTACGTCTTGGCATAGATCTTTCAGGGTTAAGTCAGAAATAAGAAAACATGGACTCACCGGAGTCTGTGCAATTTAAAAATTCAATCCGGAAAGAAAATGATCAGGGGGATGATTTCAATCAGAAAGATATGAACCGCAAAATACCCGATATGCGGAGTATTAAGTAAACGGAGCCTGATTTATTTTTTCATTCGACAACAGGACTTTTTTGAATGTTTTCTTTCTTTTTACCCAACTTGATATTAATTCCTATGTTGAATCTGAAGTGTTCAAAAGAAAGATCGGGCTGTGATGCATCTGCAGAGAATATAGCCTGAACCTGGAATTTTACCGGATCGTGTCCTCCCCTGAAGGTAAATCCGGGTTCAAGGAGC
>JALONV010000011.1 GCA_025454755.1 Bacteroidales bacterium
GATGCATTTGCAGATCTGCCTGCATTGAGCATTGTCGGACATCCGGTATGCATCAATCCTGAACCGAGACTGGAAAGAATTGCAAAGAAAAAAGGCTGGAAAATAAATTATTGGAAAAAAGAAAATTTAACCACGGGTTGCACGGAGATCACGGATAATAGCAGAGAGTAAAATCCGTGTAAATCCGTGTTATCCGTGGTAAAAAAAAGAATTATGAATAACAATAAATAATAAATCTCAATTTAAATCATAACATCATGAAAAATCTGCTTTACCTTTTTGTAATCCCTGCATTTATGGCATCCTGCAGCAGCGGTTCACAGGAAAAAATTGTCTACCCCGCCACCAAAACAGGCGATGTAGTCGACACCATTTTTGGCACTTCTGTCGCCGACCCATATCGTTGGCTCGAGGATGATATGTCGGAAGAGACCGCTGCCTGGGTTAAGGAACAGAATGTAGTCACTTTTGGTTACCTTGAAAAGATACCATACAGGGAAGCCATTAAAGAGAGGCTCACACAAATCTGGAATTATGAAAAATTCGGTATGCCCTTCAGAGAAGGAGACTATACCTACTTTACTAAAAATAACGGACTTCAGAACCAGTTTGTTTATTATCGCCAGAAGGAGAACGGCGAACCTGAGCTCTTCCTCGATCCCAATACTTTCTCTGCCGACGGCACCACTTCGCTTGGCGAGATGGGATTCTCAAAAGACGGCAGCCTGATGGCTTATTCGATATCAGAGGGTGGATCGGACTGGAGGAAAGTGATAACAATGAATGCAATAACAAAAGAAACCATTGGAGACACACTGACTGATATTAAATTCTCCGGCATTTCATGGCAGGGCAACGATGGCTTTTATTACTCCAGATATGATAAGCCAGAAGGAAGTGAGCTCTCTGCAATGAATGATAATCAAAAGCTTTATTTTCATAAACTTGGTACGAAACAGTCTGAAGATAAGGTTATCTTCGGCGCTAATATTAATAGAAGGACTATAGGTGGTTATGTGACCGAAGATGAAAAATACCTTGTTGTGACAACTGCAGTATCCACGACAGGCAATGAACTCTATATCAAGGATCTGATAAAGAAATCAAGTGATTTCCTGGTTGTTGTAAACAATTTTGATAACGACCATAATATAATTGATAATGAGGGTTCAAAACTCTATATAGCTACAAACCTGAATGCTCCAAATATGAAGATAGTGACGGTTGATGCTGAAAAACCAGGAGTCGAAAACTGGGCTGACTTTATTCCCGAAACTGAAAATGTGCTTCACCCTTCTACCGGGGCCGGATATATTTTTGCCCACTATCTTGTTGATGCAATATCGCAGGTTAAACAATATGATAATACCGGGAAACTGGTCCGCGATATAACCCTTCCCGGAGTAGGCAGTGCAGGTGGTTTTAGTGGTTGGAAAGATGATAATGAGATTTACTATTTATTTACAAATTACACCACACCTCCCACGATTTATAAACTTGATCCGGAATCAGGAGAAGCACAGATTTACAAAAAACCAGCTGTGGATTTTAAAGGAGACGAATATACGACAGAGCAGGTATTCTACACATCAAAGGATGGAATGAAGGTTCCTATGATCATCACTTATAAAAAAGATACTCAACTCAATGGAAAGAATCCGACATTACTTTATGGTTACGGCGGCTTTAGCATAAACCAAATTCCGGGATTCAGCATTACAAATGCGTGGTGGCTTGAGAACGGAGGAATCTACGCTGTTCCGAATATCAGGGGTGGAGGAGAATACGGAGAAAAATGGCATCTGGCAGGAACCAGGATGAACAAGCAGAATGTGTTCGATGATTTCATTGCTGCTGCAGAATATCTCATCAATAATAAATATACTTCGCCCGAATATCTGGCAATCAGAGGTGGATCCAACGGCGGACTCCTTGTAGGAGCGGTCATGTCACAAAGACCCGATCTGATGAAAGTTGCACTTCCTGCTGTTGGTGTTATGGATATGCTTCGGTACCATAAATTTACTATCGGCGCCGCCTGGGCTTATGATTTTGGAACTGCCGGGGAAAGTCCCGAAATGTTTAAATATATTCTGAAATACTCACCTCTTCACAATGTAAAGGACGGAGTCAGTTATCCGGCCACCCTGGTCACAACTGCTGATCATGATGACAGGGTTGTTCCTGCACATTCATTCAAATTCGCCGCACAGCTGCAGGCAAAACAGGCAGGCAGCAATCCCGTCCTGATAAGGATTGAAACAAAGGCTGGTCATGGCGCCGGAACGCCTGTAAGCAAGACAATTGAACAGTATGCTGATATTTTCAGCTTTACACTTTGGAATATGGGAATTAAAAAACTGAATCAATAACAGATTATATATGCTGAAAACCGGGTTTATGCTCCGTCAGTGATAAAGGAAAGATACATGCTTGAAAAAACAAAAACCCAGATACTATGGATACTATGGAGAAGAGTCTCATTCCGGTTCACATTCACTTTCGTACGGACAATGGAAATTCTCCGGAGGCGGTTCAATGAGAAAAGGAGCTGAAGTTTCTATCACACTTATATGAAATCTGCGTAAATCTGCGAAATCAGCGGGAAACATTTTTCGGAAGTTTTTCTTTCCCGCAGATACCGCAGATAATCGCAGATAAGTATTTATAAATCTTTGTTGGTTCCTGTAAGATCAAGGATCATCTGCAACTCATCGCCGCGGTAAGCCGAACCATCTTTTCTGAAAATATCATGGAACCAGAGTTCCGGCTCTGAACCGTCAGGGATTGGTGTATCCCATGCATAGATGGTATTGGTTTTCCCTGAAACCAGTCCCCAGTTAATTGCACCTATATTCTGCTCCTTAAGCATCGGCATTATGTTAGTAAAGAGGCTGTTGTGCTTTCTTGCCATATACTCGGTGCACACCAGCGGACGGTTAAATCGTCTCAGTGAATCGATCATAGCCTGATGATTTGCCGGATTAGAATAATTATGATATGTAATTATATCTGAATGGCTCAACTGGAACTTATTCAGATCTGTCAGTCTGTAGCTCCAGACTCCTGACGAAAGAGGTTGTGAAGGATTCACTTCTCTTCCCCACCGGAAAGTTTTTTCAAGGAGAGGCATCGATTTATTGCCATAATCCGAGTTGCCCGGCTCATTGTACATATCCCATATTGCAATGCGGTTGTCGTCCCTGAATGTAGTAAGGATATCTTTCACATATTCTTCAAGGACTTTTATTATCTCCGGATCTGTAAAGAGAAGATCACCCGGATCTCTCACCCATCCGGAATTATGGATTCCCGGTTTCGGATCAGGTTGTTTACCTGCCTGGTATGTGGGATTCCAGCAGTCGTCGAAAAAGACAAAAATTGTTTTAATTCCATTCTTATCAGCTATGTCAAGGTATTCATTCATCCTCTTTTTAAAACCCTCTTTATCCGTCTCCCATGCAAGGTGATGAAGATAAACCCTCATATAGTTCATTCCAATCTCGTCAGCCCAGCGAAGTTCCTTCCCGATAGTTTCAGGGTCGAATGTTTCTGCCTGCCACATCTCCAGCTGGTTGACTGCAGTGGAAGGAATGAAGTCACATCCTCTCGGCCAGTTCTGCACCATATACCATTGCTGGGCTTTTTCGATGCTCCATACTTCCGCAGCTTTTGTTTCTGCCTGTTTTTTTGGCGCATTATTGCACGATGCTGCAAGAAGAAGGATTCCGGCAATTGCCAGTAATAAATATTTAATTCTCATTTTCATTTTTGATTATTAAGTTCTGCAATATATGAAAAACCTATACAGAGTCCACAGAGTCACATAGCTGTCAGGGCTTATTGAGCGAGATTTGCCGTCGGAAAGTCGGTAAAGGTTGCTCATACTCATGTCGAGTCCTTTGAATTTAAGAATAAAATGACCAGAAATTGTTTTTTCATCTCCCGGGTTTTTATAAATCTTTATATATGCAAATTATTATATGACTCTATAGTTCTCGTAGAAGGTATTTATTCCAAGATATTTCTTAAGGAATATCTTCCCCCGGTATTTGAATGGGACTTTGTTGAATGAAATATCATGCTCAAAGTTCCAGTTTTTACGTTTGATATGATTCTCCATTACTGCAGGATGGGTGCCATTGAAAAGCTTCAGGGCATCGATCGATGAATAATCAAATGCGTTCTGTCCTTTGCTGACCTCCTGTATCCAGCTGATATCCTCATAGAAAGTTGAGGCATTCTTAATCTTGTCCATCATCACCTCTGGTTTCTTGACCCATCCATAATGATATACATAAGCATCGATTGGCTTTACGTTCAGTTTTTCATTGTCATCCTTTCTGAAACCCTGCGCATCACGGTATGAATAGATCGATTTATTATTCCTTATAACCCGTATCTCATTCCTGTACCATCGTTGTGAGATGCCAACATGATCATATGAACCGTAAAAATGGAGGTATTTGAAAAGAAGCCCGTCTACTGCCTTATTGTCCTTCCACTTTTCCATTGCCGATCTTATTGTCTCAAGGTATTTTTCGTGCACCACCTCATCACCCTGGATATAAAATGCCCAGTCTGAATCATCCGGAACAGCCTTAAAAGCTTTATCGGTTTCTGAGGCGAATACCTTGCCTCCCCTTTTCATCTCAGGAGAATCGTCCCAGATTGTGTTTATTGTCCTTACTTTCTGTTTGTCAACTGATTGAATAAGTTCCTCTGTGCTGTCCTCTGAATCGCCCACGGCAACGACAAAATTATCACAAAGAGGCAGGATGGATCTTATAGCCTCCGTGACAGGATAGTCAAACTTCACAGCGTTTCGGATGAACGTAAATCCGGTGACTTTCATTCAGATAAAACTTAGAATATTAAATAGAGCCTTTACAAATTTATACAAAAAGATAAGACATTTGATTATATTATTCGTTAGCAATATTTTCCCCGGTGAAAACAATACCCAGAATATTGACCATCTTAACTTTTGCAATTCATATACTTTGTGTATCCTTTGTGATCCCGATAGCTATCGGGACCTTTGGCACCTTAGTGGTTAAATTTTTTTAAACCACAAAGTATCTCAAAGGTTAGCACTAAGTAATACAAAGGAATACATTAAATTAAGAACATTTATGAATTAAACAGATTAGGGATTTAATATAAGAACTTAAAAAATATTAATTCTCTGTAACAAAATCAATTAAAAACTTTTCAGAAATCATAAACTGACTATTTTTGAAACTTGTAACGAATTTAAAATATATTGTATGATCGGGAAGATAAAATCAGTCAGCGCGGCAGTTTTGTTAGTGGTTTTTATTTCAACTGGTTGTTCTGTAAAAGAAGCCGTTAAAACAGAAATTACCAGACCTGCAGTTAAAAATATTATCCTCTTTATCGGCGACGGAATGGGGACTGCCCAGGTTTATGCAGCTATGAGCGTCAGCAAAAATCCTCTGGTTATTGAATCATTTCCATATACCGGGTTCAGCAAAACATGGTCGGCAAATAATTATGTTACTGATTCAGGCGCGGGTGGAACAGCTATTGCCTGTGGAGTAAAAACAAAAAACGGAATGATCGGAACAACTCCCGATTCTGCCGCTGTTACCTCAATAACCGAGATCGCCCATAAGAACGGGCTGGCTACCGGAATATTAAGCACAAGCCATATTACACATGCCACCCCTGCATCATTTGTTGCACATAACAGTGGAAGAAGCAATTATGAAGATATCGCAAATGATTTTCTCAATGGAACCGTTGATGTTTTTATCGGCGGCGGCGAAGACTATTTTCGGAACCGGGAGGATAATAAAGATCTGACAGTCAATCTAAAAGAAATGGGATATGATGTTGTGTACAATCTTGAAGATCTGAAAAATTCAGGTTCTGCGAAATTAGCAGGCTTGCTTGCCAAAAAAGATCTTCCGAAAGCTTCAGAGGGAAGAAGTGGAATGCTTGCAGAGATGACAAGAAAAGCGATAGAAACACTCAGCCGCGATGAAGACGGATTTTTTCTGATGGTGGAAGGATCAATGATCGATTGGGGAGGACATGCCAGGAATTTCGATTACATAGTCTCGGAGGTTATTGATATGGATGAAGCAGTAGGCGTTGCCAGGGAATTTGCTGAAAAGAATGGTGAAACTCTGATAGTAATTACTGCAGATCATGAAACAGGAGGGATGTACCTTTCCGGTGGAAACATCTCCCGAAAAACAGCGACAGCCGGCTTCAATGAAAAGGGAGACCACACAGGTATTATGGTGCCGATTTTTTCATATGGCCCGGGCGCAGAAAAATTCTCAGGAATACATGATAACACATTCTTTATGAGTCAGTTCCTCGAACTTCTGGGAGTAGAAAAATAAATACTTACTCCTTCAATGAAGCTTTTATACCGATATGTACTTCTTTTGTTCATTTTTTTGTATTCCTGCTCAGGATGGTTTGAATTATATGGCCAGGGAACAGGCTTAACTGAAATAAAAGGAATAGTCACAGATGAGTTAACCGGCGATCCGATCCATTTTGTATCAGTATATCTTAAAGGTAAAGGAATTGGTACGCTGACCGACGAAAAGGGAAGGTATCTTATTGAAACAAACACACAGGCATCAACCATTGTTTTTTCATTTGTCGGTTATAATACTGAATCCAGAAGTATCTCCCCTGGCAGGGAACAAACCATAAACATAAGCTTATCCCTTGCATCAATAGCTCTGAATGAAGTTGTGGTTAAGGCTGAGAAGAAAGCCTATAGAAACAGGAACAATCCTGCTGTCTCTCTGATTAACAATGTCATAGCTCATAAAGACGAGAACAGTCCGGATATTTATGATTTTCTCGAATATAAAAAATATGAAAAAATACAGTTTGCCATAAGTAACATTAGTGAAAAACTAAAATCGAAAAGTTCTTCCGGCAAATTCGAATTCATTTTCAGAAATATAGATACAACCAGGCGGATCGGAAATAATATTCTCCCGATATTTATTAAGGAATCCATTTCTGACCACTATTTCAGAAAAGAACCGGAAGCTTCAAAAGATATAATTATTGCCGAAAAAACTGTCAACCTCGATGAATACATTGACAAGAAAGGCGTTACAAATTATCTTAATTATTTATACCAGGATGTCAATATCTATGATGCAGAGATCTTTTTCCTTACAACCAAATTCCTGAGTCCGATTGCAAGAACCGCTCCTGCATTTTACCGATTTTATATCATTGATACCCTTCCATTAAATGAACTTAAATGCGTCCGGCTTTTCTTCGAGCCCCGTAACAAATCTGATTTTTTATTCCACGGGAATATCTATGTAACTCTCGACAGCAGCTATGCTGTCAGAAGGATCGATATGGGAATTAATAAGGGAATTAACCTTGACTGGATCCAGGATATAATTATAACACAGGACTTTGACACATTCGGACATGATGCATGGCTGCTTTCAAAAGAAGAGATATCTGTAGATGTGGGAATTGCTAAAAGTACAACAGGCGTATATGGCCAGCGGACCACATATTTTAAAAACTACAAAATTAATGAACCTGTAAGCGAGCTTTTCTTAAAAGGGGCTGAGAAAACCGAAAAACCGGATCCTGCATCATCGATCCCCGATTACTGGAATTCAAACAGGTTTGTCCCTCTGACAAAACAGGAAATGGATATTTATTCCACTATTGACTCACTGAAAAACCTTCCGGCATTCAGAAGAAGGATGGATTTTGCCCTCTTCCTTACATCCGGCTACCTGAAAGCCGGAAAATTTGAGCTGGGACCGTCAAACAGCTTTTATAGCTACAACAGAATTGAAGGTCAAAGATTCAGAGTCGGGGCAAGAACATCAACACTGTTAAGCAAGAAAATAACACTCGACGGTTATACAGCATTCGGCGTGAACGATAAAAGATTTAAATATGGTGCAGGAGTGACATACTCTTTTACACCCAGGTCGATCTATGAGTTTCCGGTTAAATCAATCAAAGTCAGCTATATGAAGGACATCCGGATTCCCGGACAGGAACTTCTCTTTCTTACGCCTGACAACCTGTTCTTCTCTCTGAAAAGAGGAGTGAACGACAAGTTCCTGCTCAACAGAACATTTAAAATAGAACACCTGAATGAATTTAAAAATCATTTCTCTTATCAGACCGGCTATAGCTTTACCCGTCAATCCCCTGAAGGAAACCTTTACTTTAACACTGATAACTATGGTCCGGGCCCTGGTGAGACAGGATATATTGACATTTCAGAGTTCTTTGTGAACTTTCGATATGCTCCCGATGAAACATTCTATGAGGGGAAAGTGTGGAGAAGTGTCTATCCGGGTAAAAAACCAATATACCAGCTAAAGATTGCCGGTGGTTCAACAGTGCTTTTCAATGATTATGATTACCTGAAACTCCAGCTAAATGTAACCAGAAGATATATTGTATCAATAATCGGATATACAGATATTACTTTTGAAGCAGGGAAAATTTTCGGTAAGGTGCCATATCCCCTGCTTTATGCACACAGGGCAAACCAGACCTATTCATACCAGAAGCAATCATACAACCTTATGAATTTCCTGGAGTTTGTGAGTGACAGGTATGTTTCACTTAATGCAGATTACTGCTTTAATGGGTTTATTTTTAACAAAATACCTCTTATAAAGAAACTGAAACTAAGGGAATGGGTCACATTTAAGGTACTCTATGGAGGGTTGCTTACGAGTAACGATCCCGATTACCATGATGATCTTTTCCGTTTCCCGCTCGACAGCTACGGTGTGCCTCTTACCTACACTCTTGAGAAGAAACCTTATATAGAAGCCAGCATAGGAGTAGCAAATATCTTTAATTTGTTAAGAGTTGATCTGATTAAAAGATTTACTTACCTTGATAATCCGAACGTCTCTGAACTCGGGGTAAGAATCCTGATTAAGATTGATATCTGATGGCCCCGATTCTTCTATCCATGCTATTACTGCTTAACCAGCTCAACTCTCCTGTTCAGAGCCCTGCCCTCTTCAGTATCATTGGTTGCGACAGGTGAGGTCGGACCATTGCCACAAGCTTTCAGCAAAGATGAACTTACCGAGAACTCGGAGACAAGAGCATTGACAACAGATGTTGCCCTCTCCATTGAAAGCTTTATATTGGCATCGAAAACACCTGTGTTATCTGTATGCCCGACAACATAAAGCTTAAGATTCGCATCTTCCTTTAACAATTTGCTGATCTGTTCCAGAGTCGGCTGTGACTCAGGCTTAAGAACCGATTTTCCTGTGTCAAAATAGATGCCATATACTGCGACCTTTCCGGATTCCCTGATGCTATTCGCCATACTGCTGGCATCAGCGACCACATCCTGTGACATTGCTTCCTTTTCAATAATGTTAAGGGTATAAGAATTTGTGACCGCCTCCATCTGTGCCCAGGTTTCTTTTCCGCCTTTTACAAGCTTCAGTATCACATACTGGGCTCCCCCGTCTTCAAACTGATAGACGAGCTGACCGCCGATATTCTTTATTGCATTTGTGTAATTCCTGGTTATCTGAAGCGGACTTGCAGGTTGAGCGTTTTCCTTGATCCAATAAATATAGAAAAGGGAGTGCCCCTCCACAGCCTGGGTTTTTCCCGGACCAACTGTGAACTCAAACCTGTCGAACTGGATATCGTCACACCTGGAGATATAATAACCAGGCATTCTTGTGAATAAAACCGGATCTTTGCTACCCTCAGCATCATCCTGTGCAATCAATGGTATAATTCCGGCAAACAACAGGAGAAAATAAGCAATAAATTTTTTCATAGTAGTGAAGTTTATGATTTGTGTCAGTCTTGTAAATTGCTATTCGGACAACAGTGTTAATTTATTAACATAAATTTAAGCATAAATTGATGATAATATTACTGATAATTTAAGAATTCCTTTTTCTATCAGGCTTCAATTGAAGTATTCAAAAAAACCGGCTATTTTCATCCTCAATAAAGTGAACTGCTTTCCATTTGAACCGGCATCTGAGTTTTATTTAAAATGGTTCAAAATCAGATAAATGTAATCCGGATGGTATTTTTCCGTATATTTACATCATGAAAAACAGGATAACAACAGAAGACGATCTCCCCGAATTAAAGAAGGAAGATCTGAAAGCCGCTGCAGAACGCAGAGAGAATTATGCACGCGCCAGGGATTTACAGGCAGAGGAATTTAACGTTGCGATTGAACGCAGACTTGAAAAAGACAAACAGGATCGAAAGGCTTGATTATTAAACTTTATTCAGGAATTTATGTTCGAAAAGAAACCAAATATTGCATCCCCCGACCTTTCGAAAATGAAAGAGGTAATTATCGACCACAGAACAAAAATTTATATTGCACCCGGAGCAGATGTCGAGGAGGCAAAAACCCGATACCGCGAAAGAAACAATACAAAGAGATCAAGGTAACAGATACTATTTAATACCTGGTTCTTCCTTAAACAGCCTGACATTCATGGCAGAAAGTCCCCTTGGGCCTTTATTGATCTCAAAGGTGACGATGTTATTTTCAATTACAGGCTCAAGCATGTTATTCGCATGAACAAAGATGCTCTGATTCGATTCCAGGTCTCGTATAAAACCATAGCCTTTTGATCCATTGAAGAAAGTAACGACTCCCTTTCTCTGCAAATCCTGAGCAAACTCCGGATTGTTTTTTGTTATCTTAAGTTCAATGCTTTCTGCGTCAATAACTGTTCTTTTATCAGGATCGGGAGGAGTTGAGGAGATCATTCCAAATTCATCGACATAAGCGATCATATCATCGAAGCTGCTCTTTTTACCCTCACTTTTCTTCTTTGCACGCTTTTCGTTTTTTTCTTTTCGCTTTTTCTCTTTCCTGTTTCTTACCTCTTTCTTATTGAATGTTTCCTGCGATCTGCTCATCTGTTTTTTATATCTGAATCTTCCTGCAAATGTACAATAAAACCCCGGAATGACACTTATAAATAGCTTTAAACTTGCCCGGGATCCGAATTAATGGATAATTAGAGCTATATTTAAGAAATTAGTTCTTCCCCTGAAAATCATCCGGCACACATGGCAAACCAAAAATTCAAATCACTCCAAGGATTCAGGTCATTTGCATTTTTGAAAGTGCTGTTTATTCTTAATCTATTGCCCTTGGCGGTAAATGCCGTAGCAAATAAAAAAGCATCATTTATTCACAATAATCTGGAGCGTAACTTCCAGATTCATATTCCCCCTTTATATAATGGATATATTCAATTACCGCTCGTTATTGCCCTGCATGGAAGAGGAGGAAACGGGGAAAGCATGATTCTCCTGACACGGAAAGGATTTAATAAACTCGCCGATAAGGAAGGATTCATTGTTGTATATCCTGACGGTATTGAACAGAACTGGAATGATGGAAGAATGGATGAAGAAGCAAATGACCGAGCCCACAGGGAAAACATTGATGATGTCGGTTTTATTTCTGCACTAATAGACTCTATGATAAAAGATTACCAGACAGACTCAAAGCGGGTTTACGTTACAGGTATTTCAAACGGTGCTATAATGTCATATCGCCTGGCTTGTGAGTTATCTCATAAAATTTCCGCTATTGCTCCCGTTGACGGTAATATCCCAAATTTGCTTATACATGAATGTTCACCACGCATGCCTGTTCCGGTTCTGGCTATCAATAATATAGATGACCCCCTGGTTCCGTATGAAGGTGGATATATTTACACCAGCATACGCAGATTAAACCTTGGTAAGGTTTTATCTGTGGAAGAATCCATCCGGTTCTGGGTAAACCGGAATAAATGTTCATCAGTACCTGTTGTGGCTGAAGAACCTGACCTGGATCCCAAAGATGGTACCAGGGTTACCAGGAAAGAGTATACTAACGGCAATGATGGCACTGAAGTTATTCTCTATTCGGTTGATGGCGGAGGGCATACCTGGCCAGGGGGCTTTCAGTATCTGCCTTCCTGGCTTATCGGAAAAACAAGCAGGGATATTGATGCTACCAGGGTGATCTGGGCCTTCTTCAAAAGACATTCCAGATAATTCTTAGGAATCCATCACTATATCCCTCCTCAACCTGTTTTTTAATAAAGCTTATCTTTACATAATAATCGGAGGGAAAGCTATTAGTACAAAATCTTTTGAGAAGAAAGGCTGGCTGAAGCTTGATAATGCTGCGAAACTGTTTCCGGCAATATTATCAAATGACCTTACTTCGGTATTCAGGATAACTGCATCGCTGAAGGAACCTGTGAGATTTTCGGCCATAAAGGAAGCTGTGGCAATAACCGCACAGAGATTCCCGTATTTCAGCGTTTCCCTCAGAAGCGGGATATTCTGGCATTTCCTTGAGTTCAATGATCAGCTGCCGCGTATCCATGTCGAAGAAGAGATCCCCTGCACTGCGTTTGCAGTTAACAGGAAAAATGAACCTCTGTACAGGGTAATACTTAAAGGCAAAAGGATCTCTGTCGAATTTATCCACATATTGACTGATGGCGCAGGTGCTCTGGAGTACCTTAAAACCCTGCTCTACACTTACCTGACTCTTTCAGGCAGGCAGATCAGCTCCCCGGGAGAAATAATCCTGCCGGAAAGTCCGGTATCTGAGGAGGAGTACGAAGACGGATACAACAAGTTCTTTCAGAAGCTGCCACCACCTGCCAAACTCGTTAAAGCGTGGCATCTCCCGTATAAACGAAATTCGCGGCCAAAACTAAGGGTCGTTCACGCTGAAGCTAATGCCAGCCAGATACTTGAAATATCCCGTAAACTGAAAGTGTCAGTTACAGAGTATTTTGTATCTGTCTATTTTTTCTCTCTTCAGAAGATCTTTGCTTCCGGTAAAGAAAAGAGCAAAAGTGAAAAAAGGAAAGTCCTCAGAATTGAAGTGCCTGTCAATATGAGAAAAATATTCCCCAGCAGGACAATGCGCAATTTTTCTCTTTTTGTACTCCCGGAAATTGACGTAAGGCTGGGGACCTATACCTTTGAAGAGATACTGAATTCAGTCCATCACCAGCTGCAGATTAGCGCTGACGTAAAGCAGATATCAAGATTCCTTTCATCAAATGTAAGCTCTGAGAAGCTCCTGATCGTCAGGCTCATGCCGCTTATTATTAAAAAAATGGTCATCGCTTCTGTTTACAGGGGCCTGGCATCAAAGCGCTGGACGGGGATCGTAACCAATCTGGGATTGATAACTCTTCCTGCAGAAATGAAGGACATGGTTGATTCTCTCGAAATAATTCCTCCCCCTCCCAATCCTAATGTGAAGGTAAACTGTGGAATGGTTTCATATAATGATAAGCTAAGGATCTGTTTTTCCAATATCACAGAATCACATGAACTTGAAAGACTTATTTTTAAGCATCTGACAGATGCGGGTATTCATGTTAAAATTTTGAATAACGATTAAAACACTGACCATGACAGTTTGCGTAAATTGCGGAATTGAGCTGGATGATGAATTAAAGATATGTCCGCTCTGCGGGAAAGATCCGGGATATATTGGTGAACAGGAAAATATCACTAAAAATTATCCTTCGGAAATCATTCAGCTTCAAAGGAAAGAAAACAGAAGATATCTCTGGGAATTGAGCGCAATATTAGCTTTTTCAGGGATCGCTGTTTGCACAATAGTAGACCTTTTAATGAATAAAAACCTGAAATGGTCACTTTTTTCCGATGTATCAATATCAGCCGTATGGATAATTTTCACGCTTTTTCTGTTTGTAAATAAGAAACCATTCATTCTGGTCGGCACAACGATGCTTACTATTCTTGCTGCTCTTTTCTTTTTTGATCTGGTTGCTGCCGGTCAGCAATGGTTCTTCTCTGTAGGCCTTCCTCTGACAATTGCTGCATTTTTCTCAATAAGTATAATCGTTATTCTCTACAATGCTGCCCATTTTAAAGGATTGAATATTATTGCTTCAGCATTGCTTATTTTATCAGGCTTTTGCATTATTACGGAGATGATCCTTGATGAATGGCTGAAAGACGCAGTGGATTTGCGATGGTCGCTCATTTCGGGCATTTCAATTCTGCCTGTCGCGCTGATATTCTTCTTTTATCATTACCGGCTTAAAAAGGGCAACAGGCTTGACGGCTTTTTCCATATCTGAGATTCCGGGAAAACCGGAGGATTTTTAAAAATTAAAGAGCTTGTAAGTAAAGGCTGTGTGTTGCCGTATCAAACAGTCAGGTCTGTTTGTTTTTCTACCTGTTAATTTTAGTCGTATATTTATTTACTGTATCTACTGTTAGAATATGTAAAATACGAAAGGGCTGTTAAATGGTCAAATCCTCCCCATCAGGGGATTCAATTCTTGGCATAGACATTGGCTCCGTTTCACTTTCCATTGTGCAACTCGATCGGGAGGGCAATATTCTGCGCCGGTTATATCAATTTCATAAAGGTAATATCCGCAATTCCTTTTCAGAGGCGGCGAAATTATTCGATCCGGATCAGATAATAGCCATTGCCTGCACTTCTTCTTCTGCCTTTCTGAATAAGAAACTGGTTCTTAAATACAATAACCAGGTGGCAATTATGGCTGCCGTAAGGCATTTTTGCAAAGATGCAGTCTCTGTATTACATATAGGAGCTGAAAAATTCATGCTTATAAGGTTTGACGCCAATGGAAATTATCATTCTACCAGAATTAATACATCCTGTGCTGCGGGAACCGGCAGTTTTCTTGACCAGCAGGCAGACAGACTTAATCTTTCAGGTATAGAAGAATTATGTGAAAAGGCACTTAATAACAATGAAGCAATTCCTTTCATTGCATCCCGTTGTGCGGTATTTTCAAATACAGATATAATCCATGCCCAGCAAAAAGGCTTTTCAGTCAATGCAATATGCGACAGCCTTTGTAAAGGACTTGCTGAAAATATCAACAATACGGTATTCAACAGAGAGCCTCCTGCCCTACCCTTGCTGATGACAGGCGGTGTTTCGAAGAATCCCGTTGTCAGAAGATATCTGGAGAAAATATTGAATATCTCTTTTCTACATAATGAGGATTCTCATCTTTTTGGAGCCATAGGGGCCGGGCTAATGCTTCTGGGAGAAAAAACTGATTTAAGTCCGTTACACATTGATTCTTTTGAAGATATACTCACCCGGAAAAATGATGAGAAACAATATTTTCATAAACCACTTTCTTTTAAATTAAGTTTATACCCCGATTTCACTAATAAAGAATCATATCGTTTTATGCCGGTCGTTTCCCTGCATCCTGCGGAGGTTGAGGTTGATATTTATTCCGAACTGGTAAATTACAATGATTGCAAGGTTTACGCTGGAATTGACATCGGTTCAACAAGTACAAAGTGTATCCTGATTGATGAAAACAGAAAACCTGTTGCAGGGTTCTATACTTACACTGCAGGTAAACCGGTATCAGCCGTTAAATCGATATTGGAAGCTTTTGAAAATTTATCCGTAAAGAAGAATACTGAGATTACAATTGCCGGAATAGGAACAACAGGTTCGGGAAGGAAGTTTATCGGGAAAATTATAAATGCAGACCTGATCATTGATGAGATAACCTCACATGCAAAAGCCGCTTATGAACTTAATCCCGGAACAGATACAATCATTGAGATTGGCGGACAGGATGCAAAGTTTACGCTTATGCATAATGGCAATGTCACATTTTCACAGATGAATAGTGTCTGTGCTGCTGGCACGGGAAGCTTCCTGAAAGAGCAGGGAAAAAAACTGGGCCTTTCTGTCTCTGATTATTCCCTGAGTGCTGAAAATGTAAGCTCTCCGCTGGCCAGCGACCGTTGTGCCGTTTTTATGGAACGGGATATAAATCAGCTCCTCAACAAAGGTTACTCGGTAAATGAGATCCTTGCAACAGCTCTGCATTCGGTTACAGAGAACTATTTAAAAAAGGTTGCCACTGAAGCATCCATTGGACAAAATATATGCTTTCAGGGTGCAACAGCAAAAAACAAAGCACTGGTTGCCGCTTTTGAGCAACGTTTAAATAAGCCGATATATGTTTCAAAATATTGTCATCTGACAGGTGCCCTGGGTACCGCATTGATTCTTCTGGAGAAAGGGACAGGCAAAACAGCCTTCAGGGGAATTGAAATATACCGTGAGGAGATAAAATTAGAAACAGAAATATGCAGCCTCTGTACAAATAACTGCTGTATCAGTACAACCACTGTTTCAGGAGAAAAGATTGCCTTTGGCTTTATGTGCGGGCGCGATTATGAAACCCGGCATTTTATTTCAAGGAACATGTCAGGATTTGATCTGTTGAAGACCAGGGAAAACATATTCTCCGTCGGTACAGGTGCTAAATTGAAACACGATATTACGATTGGAATACCTGCTGCTCTTCATTTGTTCGAAGATATGCCTCTGTGGAAAAGGTTTTTTAATAATATGTCCATACGGACTGTAACCAGTGAAGGGTATCACGATTCTCTGAAAACGGGTAAATGCCTGGCAGGGGCTGAATTTTGCGCTCCGATCAACTCTGTATTCGGGCATGTGGTTTATCTTTCCGATAAGGCAGATTATATCTTTTTACCCGTGCTGCTCCAGACACTTAACGAAATAAAAGAAGATAAAGGACAATATTGTTATTATACCCAGTTCAGCGCCTCCCTGGTTTATACCCTGAAGATTAATGGCATTCCCGGTAAATGTCTCTCTCCATTATTAAGCTTTCCAAAAGGAAAATACCATGTGGCACAAAAACTTTACCAGTGCTTAAAACCATTATTGAAAAACGAGGTGAGCTATTTTTTCGTATTTAATGCTTTCAACGAAGCACTGTCCTACTATTCAGAAAAGAAGAATCAGCTTGACAATGTTTTCAGGAAACAATTTCAGCCGGAAAAAGAAATCTCTGTAGTATTGCTTGGAAGGCCATACGTAGCACTGTCCAAAACCCTGAATAAAGGGATCCCGGATATTTTCAACAGCCTTGGAATTAAATCTTTCTATCAGGATATGATCACCTCAGATGATATCGATACAGAAGATATTTCAATATTGCTGAAGAGAGTACCCTGGTATTTTGTCACCAGGATCCTCGAAGTTTCCAAAATAATAGCAAATACCCGGAATTTGTATCCGGTACTTATCACGGCCTTCAAGTGTGCCCCCGATTCATTCATTATAGAATATTTCAAGAGAATATTCAACAGTTGCAAAAAGCCATATCTGATTCTTCAAATTGATGAACATGATTCGAATCTGGGTTACGAAACCAGGATCGAGGCTGCAGTCCGTTCATTTAAAAATCATGCTTCAATCTCTGACGGGAAGACCAAATTTGAAGCGGGTCAGATCCTACCCCGGATAGAAAAAAATATTGCAGATAAAACATTATTATTTCCGCGGTGGGACCCCATAGTATCGCCTTTACTTGTTGCTAACCTGAGAAGATTGGGCATTGATGCCCGGTTACTTAAATCGAGTGAGCTTACCATAAAAAAAAGCATGATACATAATACAGGACAATGCCTGCCAATTAACATCATAGCCCAGGAGTTCATAGAATATGTTGAAGAACAGAAACTTAAACCGGAGAACACAATGCTCTGGGCAATTGAAGCGAAGATATCCTGCAACATCAGGCTCTATCCTGAATATACAAAAAGTATCCTTGAAAATTACGGCAGGGGTTTCGAGAAAGCGCAGGTTTACAGTGGCATGCTGACACATCTTGATATATCATTAAGTGCCTGCTATTATGCATATTTCGCATATATGCTGGGAGGACTGATCCGGATGACAGGGTGCAGAATAAGACCGTATGAGATAAATAAGGGAGAGACTGACCAGGCAATCACTGAAACTGTACAAATTCTTGAAGAAGCATTTCTTGGCAAAAAACTGATGGATGAAGCTGTGTCAGAAGTTATCTGCTTGTTTGACAATATTCCTAGAAAAGACGGCAACAAACCAAAAGTAGCACTGTTCGGCGACTTTTATGTTTGCGACAACGACATCATGAATCAGGAACTGAACCGTACAATTGAAGAAGCGGGTGGTGAAATAATAACCACACCCTACACGGATTTGATTAAAATGACCCTTGAAAATGTTATTCGCCGTTCTGTTTACAGAAGGGAATATGTCACTGCAGCACAGCAAAGAATGATAAGCTCATGCCTCAGGTTGTTTGATGATAAATATTATCGTTCTTTCGAAAAATTCCTGGGCCCGCAGAAAAACATTAATCCCAGAAAACTGGAAAAGAACCTTTCAAGATTCAACATCAATCGCTATCATTCAGGCGAATCATATGAAAATATCCTGAAGATCTTTTACCTGCTGGAGAACTACCCGGACATTAAGCTTTTTGTCCAGGCTAATCCTGCATTCTGCTGCCCTTCGCTGGTAACCGAAGCCATGACCGGCGAAATCAGGAATATAACAGGAGTTCCCGTGGTTACAATTACCTACGACGGAACGAATGATTACAAGAATGATGTAATAATCCCGTATTTACAGCACAGAGCAACTATAGAGAATTAGCACTTCAGCGTCCGGGATACCGGCTTCGCCGCAAATTCAAAATTCTGCTGATCAAGTTTAATGGCCTGAATCTGAAGCACTTATTATCTCCCGGACCATTTTTGTGACACTCCGGAAATCAATTTTCCCTGTGCTCATCATTGGCAGCTCCTTAATAACAATAAATTCCCTCGGAAGAGCAATAATCGGCAATTCATTCAGCATCATCCTCAGGATATGTGTTTTGTTTACTTCACCCGAGACAGTTGCCACGATGTATGAGCCTCTCTTTTCATCCGGAACCTCAACAACACAACAGGAGACTCCCTCCGGAAGCAGTTTCTCGAGAATATTCTCTACCTTAACCAGTGAGACCATCTCTCCTCCTACTTTCGCAAATCTCTTAAAACGGCCTGCATGCCAGAGATAACCATCTTCATCCAAAAATCCCATGTCTCCCGTGTTGTACCAGCCGTCGACCAGAGCTTCAGCAGTAAGCTCCGGATCATCATAATATCCTTTCATTACCAGATCACCCTTTACAAATATCTTTCCCACCTCCCCGGTTTTGCAGATATCACCGGTTTCAAAATTTTCAAGCCTCACCTGGACATTTGGAAGAACCTTGCCGGTGCTGCCAGGCCTGTTAAACTCATGTGAGTTTACAGATATTACCGGTGATGTCTCAGTAGCTCCATAACCCTCCAGAAGAGTAACTCCATGCTTTTTCTTATAGCCTTCCCTGAGGGCATCAGGACATTTATCAGCACCGGCCACCATCAGTCTCAGAGTTTTATAATCGCCCGGCTCTGATTTCTGAAGGTAACCCCAGAAGAAACTGGGAGTACCGACCATAATGGTTGGCTTCTCATCACGTGCAATATTGCTGATGGTCTGAAAATCAAGTGGATTGGCATATGTCACCATAGTCATGCCATAATAAAATGAGACCCAAAGATTTACGGTAAGTCCGAAAACATGGAAGAATACCAGGTTTGCCAGAAGTATATCTGACTCACTGATATTAATATAACCTCCGAAACTCTCAATATTTGAAGCAATATTGAGGTGTGTAAGCTGGACTGCCTTAGGGTCTTTTTCGCTTCCGCTGGTAAACAGGATCACAGCTGTATCATTTTCATTTCCTTTATGAATAGTGTTTAGGATCATATTGACGGGAAGCTTTGTTTTCAGCGCGGCTTTCAACTTATCGCCTGTTGTAACACCTGCCATTATATCCTCTATCAGAACCATTCCGTCAATCAAAGGACAGTTGATCTTTTCCAGTAATGCTTTCGAAGTAATTATCGTTTTGAATTTGCACTTTTTCTGCGCATACCTTGCATTTGCCTCAGCGCCCGTAGAATAGTTTATCATAACGGGTATTCTTCCACTCATCAGCGCTCCGACTGTGGCCAGAGCGCAACCGGCAGAAGTTGGGATCATTATTCCGATGAAACCCTTGTCATACTGCTGAAATTTAGAGTTCAGGATCAGTGCTCCGATCAGAGCCCTGGAATAAGTAACATTCTTCCCGGTGGTCTTATCAATAATTGCTAATTTATTAGCATGTTTCTTTGCCATGCGGACGAATTGCTGATGGAGTAACATAATAGTTAAGTGTTAATCGGTTTTGCTGAAATAATTCGCCGACCAAATTAATCAAATAAGTTATAAATCAAACAATAATAAAAAATTTCATTCGAATTTTATTGGGCATACAAAACAAGCTTATAAACTTGATTATATGCCATATACAAGACATAAAAAGAATATTTTAGAAAATGCGATGCGCTCCGGTCGAAAAATAGTCAACTGAAAACGAAAAGAAATTTAATTCCCGAATCTGTAGCCAATACCTGATTCAGTTATCAAGAGCACAGGATTCGAGGGATTATCTTCTATTTTCTTTCTTAACTGAGCTATAAAAACCCTCAGATATTGTGTTTGCTCCTGATAGCCAAAACCCCATATCTCCTTCAATAAGAATTGATGTGTAAGCACGCGTCCCTGGTTCCTGGCCAGGAGTGACAATAATGAGAACTCGGTAGCTGTAAGCTTGACTATCTCATCATTTTTCCTGGCTACATGGTTAATCAAATCTATGCTGAGTGAGCCGAATTCCAATAATGGATTGTCATCCTTTTCATCGCTAATTCTTATTGCAGTGCGGATTCTTGCAAGTAATTCTCCGCTTCTGAATGGTTTAGTTAAATAATCATTCGCCCCTTTATCAAGAGCAGAAATAATATCATCTTCAGCATTCCTGACAGTAAGAACGATAATTGGCCTGGTGAACCATTCTCTGAGTTTTACCAGGAGGTCGAGCCCGTCAATATCAGGTAAGCCAAGATCTAAAATAATCACTGATGGATTATATGTAGCGGCTGCTGTGATGCCCTCTTTGCCGTTTGCTGCAAATAAGGTCTTATATCCATTGGAAGTCAGGGAAATCTCCAGAAGACGACGGATCTGAGCCTCATCATCAATTATCAGTATGCTGTCAAATTCACTCATTGTTCTGATTTTATTTTTTTCATATCAGGTATTTCAGAAGGTATATAAATAGTAAATCTTGCACCACCTGATTGCAGGTTCTCAACTTTAACTGTTCCTTTATGTGCTTCAACCAGTCCTTTGACAATAGACAATCCCAAACCCAGACCGCCTGTCTTTGAATTATCAACCCTGAAGAATTTATTGAACACATTGTCCAGCAATTCCGGAGGGAATCCCTTTCCATTGTCCTCAACTTTTATAATTAAATACCCTTCATTGTAATCAGTTTCAAATCTTATCGCAGATCCGGGAGGTGAGTGCTGGCAGGAGTTCAGGATCAGATTATAAATGACCTGTTCCATCAAACCAAAATCCAGTCTTACCAGAGGCATCTCGTCGGGTATTGAAACTAAGAGATGAAATTGTTCCAGTTCCTTTTTTAGAGTCTGTACAACCTTGTTTAAAAGATCATTTATTTCACACCAGTCAGGACGGACAGAAATCTTGCCACTCTCGAGGCGTGACATATTCAACAAATTCTCAATAAGATGATTTAATCTTGCAGAAGCCTTGAAGGTCTCATTTATTAGTTCAGTCCTGTTAACATCCGTTGTCTGAGACGATAATAAAGTGTCAGAAGCCCCCATAATTGTGGCAATAGGAATCCGGAATTCATGGGAGATCAGTGTAAATAATGTCTTGTATAATTTATCCGATTCGTCAAGCAACCGCGCTTTCAGGGCGATTTCGTTCAAGAGCTCACGTTCAACAGCGATGGAAATCTGTGTAAGATATGCAGTCCAGAATATTTCTTTTTCCCCTGAAACCGGCTTTTCAAAACTAATGGCAATTACACCCGGACTTAATCTTTTCCCTTTTAATGGATAGTAAGAAAATGGGGTATCCCCTGCTTTTCTCGAACTTCGAAAGACAAGATCCACCATCTTAAGATCCACCTGCGACATATTTTCCACATTCCCTGAACCGGCTAAAATTTGTATTGAATCTTCTTTCCCTCTCATAAAACAAACAGAATCTGCCTTAAAGTTTTTCTTTATTTCACTTACTGCCACTTCCAGTACTTCCTTTACTCCGCTTGTTTTTGACAGGTCTCTGGTAAGCTCAAATATTGCGTTTGTCCGTTCTTCCCTCTCTCTTGCCAGCTTCTCCTGCCTGCGAACACGATTAGTCAATACCCCGTTAATCAGTGCAATAAAAAAGAAAGATCCAAACATTAGCTTGTCTTCAGTTCCTGAAATATGGAAAGTGAAGTGAGGCGGAATGAAGAAATAATTCCACACCAGTGCGCTTACTGATGAAGCAAGCAGAATCGGGCCTATCCCCAGAAAAGCTGCCATGACAGAGACCACAAAAAGCAGAACAAATGAAACTATGTGATAACCCTGCTGATTTGCAAGAGGCTTACATAACAAAACGGTTAAGGCAATAATCAGGAGAACAATAAAATACTGGCTGATTTTTGATTTAAAAATCCGGGATTGTATATTAATAAATTGTTTCAATTAATTCCTTTAATTTCAATTACATGCAAATTTAATTAATTAGTGTCCTGATTGTTCATCCTGATTAATGAATATCGAAGATTTCATCCAGAAGTTTCAATAGCATTGACCCGGTATATAAGATCCCTGCTACTGATATAATAAAGAGTATAACTGCAATTATAATTCTCCAGGTCATTTTTTGATTTTAATATGATGATAAAAGTAGACTGAAAGCTATTAAGACGTTATTAAGAATTAACGGACACGCATAAAGAAAAAATAAAATTTTCTGAACCAGGATCAGCATAACAGGAAAGGATTAAATTATTTTTGGACGTGTTCCCCAAAAAATTGCCCTGACCAATGCAAAGACAGGAATAATTTCAAGTCTGCCTGTCCACATTTGAAAGATGTAAACAGACTCCAGAACAGGAGACATTGAAGGATCAGTAATACCGGCAGATAAACCTACCGTACCCTGAGCTGATCCGGATTCAAACAGCGCAGCACTGAAGCTGAACTGATCATGAGTAAATAAAAATGTAATAAAAGATGAACCGATCAGCAGCAGGAAAAATATTATCGCCATCGAAGCGGCTTTTGTGAATTCTTCATACATTTCCCCGGGAAGCAGGGTTTTTCCGTTAAACCTGACAACCTTGATTGTATTTTCCGATAAAAAAGCTTTATTAATCTGCCATCTTAATCCTTTCTTAATTAAAAGGAACCTGATCATCTTTATGCCACCTACAGTAGCTCCTGATGCCCCGCCGATAAACATTGCAGCAAATACTATGAATACTATGGAATACCAGTTCCAGTTATTTATATTGGAGGTCTGCCACCCGGTTGTTGACATTGCGCTGACAAACTGAAAAATTCCTTCCCGCACGGGATTGGGCAATAATTTATCATTAAAAAGAAGAAGCGCCTGAATTGCACTTCCGGCAATAAAGGCAATGATTAATGATCGTGTCTGAATATCTTTCCATATTTCGCTGAACTTTCTTTCAAAAATGATCTTATAAAAGAATGGAAGTGAAAATGAACCGAGGATCATAGGCAGCAGGTAAAGTATATCCATCCTGGCTGACCTGTAGGTTGCAATACTGTCATCAAGAGTACTGAATCCTCCGGTTGACTGGCCGGCCATTGCATGATTAATCGAATCAAAGATATTTTCGCTGATTGGATAATCGGGTAAAATCAACTTTGTCCCTAGGACCAGATATATTGCTGAGAAGAGGGTAACAAGCAGGTATGCTTTCCAGATAGCTTTCGTTGTATTCTTTACCTGCGGCAATAATTTGATGCCGGTTGATTCTGAACCGTAAAGCAGTACAGCACCTCGTCCGGAGGTATTTTTAAAAATAGCCAGTGCCGTTATAACAAATCCAGCTCCTCCAACCCATTGTGCAAAGCAACGGTAAAACAGAAGACCTTTCCCGATTGATGGTTCATGAACAGCCATTGATAGTCCTGTTGTTGTATAAGCGCTCATGCTTTCAAAAAAACAATGCAAAGGATTCTTAAAATACAAAAGACTTGAAAAAGTATACCCTGCTCCCTGAGGAATGAATTTATTCATAACATCAACCGGTGTTAAATAAGCGATAATGAAGAAGGGTAGACCGCCAAAAAGGGTTATCGCCAGCCATCCTGAGGCAACAATAACCAGGACATCCTTATATTGCGGATCTTCTGCCTTCCGGAACCTGTCAAACAGTTCGGAACCTATAATGAAAATTATAAAACCTGATATAAGAAATCCGGCGAGGGAATACCATTCAGAATATATTGCCGCAACTACTGCAGGAAATGCAGCAACAATGCTTAAAACCATCAGAAGGCTGCCTGTTTGTTTTAAAGTGATTTTATATGTATCTGACCTGAGCATCCTTAAGCTGTTTTTAAACTTGAAATGAAGATCTGGCTGCATGAAATAAATTCATCATAGCCATCCGATCTAAACCACAAATAAGGTCCTTCAAACACCGGACAAAATTGTGGTTGATTTTATTAAGACTTCATAAAGACCTGACATGAATGCATAAAGAATTTATAAAGTCAGTTCCGGAAAGCTGCTGTCAGGATATATCAGATAGAAATTCAATTCGATTCTTTAGAAGTTATAAAGTGCTGAATATATGATCAATGGTAAATTTGTAACCCATTCCGCTACCCTTCTCAAATACAAAATCCCGAAAGAGGTTTATATTGCGGATTGGCAGGAATATTTAAAAGTGTGAGTGTGAGAAAAAATAGTGAAACAAATTCTGAATAACCTGTCTAAGTAAGATTTAGTTTAAATACTAATTGATTACAGTAATATGATTCGTACATTTATGTATGTTTTCGTAATATAATCACATCTGAGAGCTATTATGAAACGCTTAATTGCTTTACTAATTCAGTTTTTAATTCTTACTGAAGCATCAGCTCAGGTAAACAAATTTGGAGTTTCCATTGTTAAAAATTATGATACAGAGATAACTCAGAGTTCTGAACAAATCTGGTGCATAACAAAGGATAAGTTTGGGAATATCTTTTTCGGCAATCAGGAAGGAGGCGTAACCCGTTACGATGGGACCAGATGGTTAAATATCCCGATCGGGAATAATCCAAGAATCTACTCATTGGCTTCCGATGACAGAGGTATTGTATATGTGGGAGCCGCTTATGAATTCGGATACATACAACCTGATCAGAAAGGTGTCTGCCAGTATGTTTCTCTGGCAAAAAGAATTGATTCAATTCCGAAAATACGAAATGTATTTAATACTGTTATGTATAAGAAAAGGGTTTATTACCAAACACCCAGAAATATTTATATATATGATATCCCTAGTGATTCACTTTCTGAGATTGATCTGACTAAATTCAACATTTATAGTGCTTTACATCTTGTGAATATTAATAATCATCTGCTTTTTTCAGATTACCTTAAAGGAATGTTTGAATTACATGAAACTTCAGCTTATCCCTTGCCGGGCGGAGATTTCTTCAAAAGAAAACATTGTACAGTAATATTGCCTTATGATGATAGCCAAATAATAGTTGGAGACTGGGACAGCGGCTTGTTTCTATATAATTATATAACAGGTAAAGTAAATTCCAAATTTATAGATCCGGCAATAAATGAGAGACTTAAAAATGCAAAAATCTATTCCGGGACAAAACTTGAAAAAGACCTTTTTGCCATCGGAACAACAGATACGGAAGGCATTCTGATAATTGATAAAAAAGGTGAATTAATTGAGCAGATAAACAAAGATAATTCTGACCTGCCAGATAATACAATATATTCTCTGTATTGCGATAATAATGATAATTCAGAATTATGGATTTCTACCCTGGGTGTTGTCAGTAAAGCCTATGGGTTTTTAAAAATGTTCTCAGCAAAACAAGGTTTAACATCAGCAGTAAATGCGATATGCAGGTTCCAGGGAAACTATTACCTGTCGACCGATGCCGGAATTTATAAAAGCTATGTCAAAAATAACAATAACCTTATTTTTAAGGAGTTAGAAGGAATGGGGACACAGGTATTTCCTTTGAGATCGATTAAAACCGGGATCAATGAATTTCTTTTAGCCGGATCGATTGAAGGAATATTCCTGATAACTAAAGATGATGAAGTATCAAGACTTAATTTATTAAATTGCTACAACTTAGAAGACACGGTTACTATTTTTCAGGATGTTAGGGAAATAGTCCAATCAACATTGGATCAGAACATTGTTTATTTCGGCCTGTTTCAGGGAGGTGTATATATTTTACGCTATGAAGGAAGGGGTTGGAAATACATTGACAGGATCAGACACATTTCCGGTTCGGTTATAGATATTATAGAAAAGGATAAAGGCGGCCTTTGGATCTTATCCGATGATCCATCGGCAGTTTATAACCTGACATTCGGGGGAAATGATACCACCCTGTTAAAATTAGGCCCTGATGACGGGGTACCCGACATTCGTGTGAATTCACTTTCTCTCATTAATAATGAAATTTATGCTTCCACAGAAACAGGAATCTTAAGGTATGATAAAACATCCGGGAAATTCACTCCAGATAACGCGCTTACTGCCGGATATTCCGAGGGTAAATCTTCCCGGAACCTATACCAAGATGATGATGGGGATCTCTGGTACAGCGGATTTGACAAAAAACACGATGAGGTATTTTTTAATATCGACGGGTATAACATACAAGAATATCATGGCATCCTTGATCTTTTACCGAATGCACCATTGCTTGATATAGAAAGTTTTGAAGAAAAGATTTTTATCCTGAAATCCAAAATCACTTATGTGTTTGATAAATCAGACCTTATTCCTGACACAACAGAAGTAAATACATCATTCGTCAGGATCACTGTCGGAACAGACTCAACTATAATGAATGGCTCATTTTACAGAAGCATTGATAAAACCAGAAGAATTCCGGCTATTACATCCAATAGTACCTCCATTCCGGAATTCCGATATGATATGAATGAGATATCGTTTGAATGGACAACACCATATTTCATAGAAGAACTATCAACTGAATATAGTTACAAGCTCGAAGGGATGGAAGAGAACTGGTCAAAATGGGAAGGATCCTCTTATGGTAAGTATTTTAAAAAAGAATATAATAACCTTCCTGGCGGAAATTATACATTCAGAGTTAAAACACGAACCGTTACAGGTCTTTCAGCCAATGAACTGAAATTTGATTTTAATATTCTCAAACCCTGGTATGCGACCATTGCGGCAATATTATTTTATTGCATAGCTGTGATCCTTTTGATATTTGCAATTGTTAAAGCTTATACACGCAGACTTAAGAATGAAAACATCAGACTGGAAAATATAGTTGCAAAACGAACCTCGGAAGTCAATGCTCAAAAGAAAATGATCGAAGAAAAGAACAAGAAGATTACCGAAAGCATTCATTATTCCAAACATATCCAGGATTCAATTCTCATAAAACAAGATGAGATAGACAGGATCATTCCTGGATCATTTGTATACCTGAGGCCAAGGGATATTGTAAGCGGGGACTTTTACTGGTTTTACAAACTTGGAGATTTTTCGATAATAGCTGCTGTTGATTGCACCGGCCATGGCGTACCGGGTGCTTTTATGTGTATGATCAGTAATATGCTTTTAAACCTGATCGTTAAAGAGAAAAGGATATTTAAACCATCTGAAATACTGAATAATCTTAACGCCGAAGTAATAAAAGTTCTTCAACAGGAACGCAAGGATACACTGTCGCAGGATGGAATGGACATATCTGTCTGTACAATCGATGCCAAAAATGGACTGATGCAGTTTGCAGGCGCTAAAAATCCCCTGTTTATGGTTATTAATAATGATTTAACCATTATAGAAGCTGATCCTTTCTCGATAGGGGGAATCCAGCTTTCAAGAAAAACGACTAGACTGGTTGAATTTAAAAATAACGATATCCGGTTAGTCAAGGGATCTTCCCTTTACCTTTTTACGGATGGTTATATTGATCAGTTCGGGGGTACTGATAATAAAAGTTTTAATGTTACCCGTTTCGGCGAACTTGTGAAATCCATTTCAAAACTCAATCCTTCAGAACAGCACAGGATACTTGACAGCACGATTAATGAATGGATGAACTCAAACCGGCAAATCGACGATATGCTGGTAATAGGTATTAAATTATAGCATCCGGGAATCCCTAATATTCAACAAATTCGAAAGGAATATCAACCACTGCACTAAATTCCCTGCCCCGCTCCTCCATCATCTTGTCATTCTTGAGAAAATGCCATTTTACCTTTACAGGGTTACCTTTGCTGGTCTGATCTTCGAGTATTATGAAGATCTCAACAAATTTTCTGGCTGTTGATGAGTTGAAGTATTCCATTTTGAAACTTATAATTGTCTCCCTGTTGGGATCATTGGAATACTCCCTGAACCAGTTCATTATACCTGAAAAGAATTCATTCGCATCCTCTGGAAGTGATTTACCCGAGAACTCAAAGATCCCCTCCGATTTATCAAGGATAATACCCGGGGTCTCTTCCGTCTCCTGAATTTCATATCGATCGATCATTACTTTTTATTTAAATTACAATTATCTGAGAAAATTTATATTTTTCACCATCCTCAATCATTTCATAATGATATGAATGGCATTCCCTCAAAACATCAATGAGACCCAGTCCTGCGTTATTACTTTCTCCACCCGGGCCACTCCTCAGCTGCATCTTATACCTGCTGTCGAGTTCTGTTTTGCTCATTTTAGTGAGTTCACTCAGGTATCTGTCAAGAGATTCAGCACCGGCTTTTTCAATAAAATTGACAGTATGGATAATAAAATGTCCGTTCTGCTTCCCCAGCATAAACATTCCTTCTGATTCATTATTCTTTTTATACCCATGCTTTGAAATGTTTTGCAATATTTCAACTGAAATATGAAATAATCTTTGCTTCTCTCTGGTAGTATCGAACTGATCTTTTAAATTATTTTCAATCATCTGTATCACCGGAAGAACAGAGACCCTTGAAAAATCTCCTTTATGCATTATCAGCACATTATCGCTATTTAAGATATCATGCATTTGCTTCATTTCCCCGATACTTATTTCATTGTTCTGCCTCTCTCCACCGGTTTCATTTTCGGATCTTAATCTCATATGCAGATAAAACAAAGACAGTTTATCATTGACCTTTTCGAATAAATAGTCCAGTTTATTACCTGTTTTTCTGGCCATCTCTATAATTCCCAATCCTGCTCCGCCCTTCTCTGATAGCTCTCCCTTAAGAAGAACTTCACGGGATAATTCTTTAAGCTCATCCTGTGAGAGAACGTTCACTCTGTCAAGCTTTTCGCTGATACCGTTTTTGTACTCATTAAGTACAAAATTTACTGAGGTTATATAGAACACCCCATGTCTGCTCCTGGAGAAAAAGGCTGATGACTTGGTTGGAAATTTAAGACTCTTATGTGGATTTGATCCATGTCTTACTATATTCTGATAACACTCAGCCATCAGAAAACTGATTTTCTTTTTAAGCTTGATAAGATTACCATGAGATTCGATGTTTTGTTCAGATATCTCGATTATCATTCCTGTAATAGCATCCGAAAATGACCCTGAATACGCAAAAATCAAATCATCCTGAAGCAGATCATTAAAAAGCCTGATTAGTTTATCAGAATCCATTAGATAATTTAGTTATAGGTTTATCAATTGTCAAGTTACAGTTTTTCTTTGAAAAAAAGAACTTTGATTTCACCTTAATATGAAGTTAGCCGATGACGATCAGTATTTAACCTAAATGGGCGTGTAGTGTTATTGAATAATAAAGGCAATACAAATGCACAACCTGCAGTATCGCCTGGTTTCATTCCACCAGCACAAATGCTGCCCAGTAGAACGGGTCATACTTCTTTCTCATCTTCTGCTGAGCTGCCCTGAAACCTTCCCTGACATTCATGCCCCTGAGGCAACTTGTATAAAAAAGCTTCATGAGCTCTGAGGTCGCTTCATCCGGGACCTGCCACAGGCTCATGACTGTATACTGCACCCCTGCCATTCTGAATGCACGCTGCAGACCATAAACACCCTCCGATCCTTTAATGTCGCCCAATCCTGTTTCACAGGCCGACAATACAACAAGCCTGGTGTTGCTTAAATCGGTACTTGAGACTTCGTATGCCGTCAGTATGCCATCCCCGGTTCCCGGCACAAGACCCGGATTCTTCCATGTGGTGCCTGCCCCGGCCAGCAGGATGCCGGAACGCATGAGCGGATTCTCAGAGCTCATGAAAGCAGATCTGCCTGCCTTTCCCCCTCGGAAAGAGACTTCTCCCCCGTCCGCCGGCTTTTCCTTTATCTCTGGAAAGAAATAACCATGGGAGGCAATATGGATTATTTCAGGTGATCTCTGCCCTTCGGACAGGTGACTGAACGACTCCTCCGTGGCATTCTGCCCGGTGTATACTGAAGGAGACATTCCCTTTTTTCTGAAGATCTTCTCAATATCCGAGACTTCAGAAAGCGTTCCCGGCAGATATGGCCAGCCGGCACCCCTGCTCTCAATGGGAATACTGATGTTCCCATGTTGCTGCAAATCAATTTCAGGTTTTGAATACTGAAGGGAGAGCGCTCTGATATTTGCAGTGTCGACATCATATTCAATTCCGCCATATAAAACCGCCCTGAAACTATCAGCTATTTTTACTTCAGGGTTCTCCTTTTGTACGCAGATCTTTGTGCTGCTAACAATGTTGAGCTTGTATTTCTCCGATAATGAAATGTTTTCCGGGTAAGCAATTGCATCAAAGGCCACTTTATACAACAAACCGGACGGTGAAAGATAAACGGTGCTGATGTCCTTTAGCATCGTATCAATCGGCTGCCAGATGAGCCAGTAAAGCTCATCCTTCAGTGATGATCCTCCTTCTTCAGCTTCCGGGGGGACCTTCCAGCTATACAGCCGTGTAATATATGACGGATCACCTGTAGCCTGCGGCGTTGAGACAAGCTTCTTCAGTTCCCTTTCTTCAAAAAGCCATACCATCTTTGGAAACTCATAATCCTTTCGCAGGACAAGTGCGCAATAGAATATGTCGTCAGTCCAATGACCTCCGTTAAAAAACCGGAAATCAATATATTCGATGGCTGCCTCATTTGGCTTTAGCGCATGCCTTACATCCTGCCATTTCAAATTTGTCAGCCCCGTCAGGTTTTCAACTCCGGGCAGATCCTTTCCCCGTTCAATCAGCTCTTTTTCCAGCCTGTTGCTGACAGATTCCAGGGTATCGGAATTTCTAACCCTCTCTGCAACCGGGGTTGTGTAGAGGACAGACAGTTTCTCATGGACATCCATGTACTGATCGTAAATACTGACCAGCAGGCTGTCGTCGCTTTCAGCTACAGCTTTGCGGAGCGCTACATTGCCTGCCAGCAGCATCCCCTTGTGGGCAAGCTCGTTGTCGTATGAGATCCCTGCAAGTGAAGGATTCTGTTTATTTCTTTTAAGAAAGAGGGAGTTATAGAGCTCAAAATGAAATGAGATCCTGTTCTCAAGGAATTGTTCCTTTTCATTTTCGGAAAGAAATGAAAAGTTCCTCCTGATCTGGTTGTTCAGGTTATTATTGGCTTTAAGGATAAAAGGTTCTGCTTTTTCATATTCGCCCGCTTTATCATACATGATTGCGAGGCTTATCAGAGAACCGGCATATTCAGGATGATCGATGCCGAGAGTTCTTTCCCTTATACCAAGAGCTTCTTTAAAAAGCTGTTCCGCCTTTGAATAATCTCCTGAGTTTCCATACAATGAAGCCATATTGGTCAGCGACGTGGCATAGCTCGGATGGTCCGGACCGAGTGCATTCTTAATTATACCGGAAGCTTCTGTTAAAAGAGGTTCGGCTTTTAAATAATCTCCCCCGTCCAGGTACAACGAAGCCAGGTTGTTCAGGGAGAGGGCATATTTTTCATGGCCTGTGCCGAAAGCTCTTTTCATGATGTCAGCAACTTCAATAAAAAGAGGTTCTGCCTTATCGTAATTCCCTGTTTCGCTGTACAGGTGAGCCAGGTTGTTCAGTGAAGTGGCATAGTCAGGATGATCAGGGCCAAGCCTTTTCTTATTGATATTCACAGCTTCGATATAAAGTGGCTCTGCCTTTTTAAAATTGCCAATTTCTTTATATAATACAGCCATGTTGTCCAGCGACTCGGCATAAACCGGATGCTCTGTCCCCAGTGATTTCCTCCTGATGTCGAGAGACTGGATGAAAAGGGACTCGGCTTTTTCATAGCTGCCGGTCTTTTTATATAAAGCCGCCAGGTTATTCAGCGTCTGGGCGTAATCTGGATGATCGGGGCCCAACACCTGTTTCCTGATTTCAGAAGCTTTCAGGAAGGTCTCTTCAGCCTTATTGTATTCTCCGATCTGATCATACAATAATCCCAGGTTGCTCAGAGACTGGGCGTAAAGAGGATGTTCTTCAGTCCCGAAGGTTTTCTTTTCAAGTGCCAGGACTTCGAGCATAAGGGGCTCCGCTTTCTTATAATAACCGGTGTTGAAATAAAGATATGCAAGGTCGTTGATTGATGCAAGGTTATAAGGATGGTCAGGTCCGAGAGTCCTCTTTTTAATATTCAGGGATGTTATATACAAAAGCTCTGCTTTAACATAATTGCCCATCTGGTAATATACTTCCCCCAGGTTATTCAGGAAAATGCCATAAGCAGCATTGTCGGTTCCAAGGGATCCTTTAATGACCTCAAGCGCTTCAGACATGTATTTCTCTGCATTCGGGAAATCACCTGTTTTCTGGTAGAGCATCCCGATATTATTCAGTGACTGAGCATAATTCAGATTACTTTGCCCCGGCGATTTCTTCCTGATCTCAACTGATTCGAGAAGAAGTGTTTCCGCCTTATCATATATCCCCGTGTCGAAATAAAATGCCGCCAGGTTATTCAATGCTGTTGCGAAATCTGCCTGGTCTGTCCCCGGTATTTTCCTGGCTATTTCCAGGGCTTCTTTCAGGAGCGGTTCTGCTTTGTCGTACTGGCCTGTCTGTTTGTACAATAAGCCCAGGATGCCTGTAGCCTCGATATAATTGTGATGCTCCCTGCCGGATTCTTTTTCCGCCTGTAATATTGCTTTACCAGCTAATTCAACAGCACCGGTAATGTCTCCCTTTGAAAATGATTCCGACACTTTCAGGCTTAGCTCCTCGAAAGTCTGGGAAAAGAGAGGGCCAAAAGCAAAACCGGTTATTATCAGGGCAAGAATAAATTTTTTCATAGTAATTTTTTGTAAATAACTGATATGCTTTGCAAATACAAGTTATGAATTATGAATGGAACAGGATTAAAAATTCAACAATTAACTATAATCTTACTATTTTTACATAAACAAAAAGCTACCGGTATGAAAATCATTTCTATCGATCAGGTTGAAAAGAAGAGAGTCGAAATGGAGGGGGCAAATGGTGCCTGGAAACAACTCCCGTTGGGAAGCAAGGATGGTGCCCCGGTATATTCTTACAGGGTATTCTCCGTCGAACCAGGCGGAAATACACCTTACCACCAGCACCCTTACGAGCACATGAATTTCGTTATAGAAGGCCAGGGCGTACTTGTAAATGAGCACGGGGATGAACAGCCTTTAAAGGCTGGGGATTTTGCCATTGTGCATCCAAACGAAAAACACCAGTACAGGAACACTTCACCGGATGAAGTATTCAAAATGATCTGTGGAGTTCCGAAAGAATTTGAATAGCATCATCCTGTAGGCGTGACAATTTTTTTTTGGTCAAAGTTTTGCTTACTCGATTCTGACGTTCATATCTGCAGTCCGAAAAGTAGACACAATAGCTCATCCCGATAACTATGGGAAAATGCAGAAAGCAGTAAACGCTTTCATGAATATGAAGAAGTTTGAGATTGACAAACTTCTCTGACTGAACGTATATTCAACAATAAAAATGAAAATCCCGCACCTCTGAAATGCGGGATTTCTACTTCTAAATCACTCTATTTCTTACACACATAAAAAATCTTTTGTTTTTTTTAAAATTTCTGCAAAAAAACTTGACTTGTATTATTTAATAGTTATATCTTTGTATAGTTTATTATTTATGAAGTATATAAAACTCTGGTAATCATGGCCCACAAATCAAAAATCAGAATGTCGATAGGATGGATCTACCCGATAGGGATATTCTCTTCCTATATATTACTGTTACTTGAATATCAACTCAGGCGGATGCTTTTACAAAACGGAAATGCTGTCTGGGGAGTACCATACATAACTATAATACTCGTTGCGCTGATGTTCATAGTTTTGGGAATTGTACAATGGTTCCGGTACAGGAACTGGATCTATCCTGTCCTTGGATTTCTTATGGGTTTAACCATAATACAGGTATCATTCATTTTCCCTGATCATGACAATCCCGGAATATTTGGACTGACCTATTTTATATGCTTCATCCTGATCATTCTGTTTATTCTCATTAACTGGAACTCTTTATACAGTCACGAAAGATTTGAAATGAACTCGAGGCGGCTTTTTCGTCTTGCTTCCGAGAGGATCATCAGGACGGACAATGGCTATACCGAAAGGCCTTATTCGGGAGGGAAAGCAGAGTGCACAAAGGACGAATTACTGGGTTTTGTCAGATTCCTTCATGGTAACTATATAATAAAACCTTTCTATTACGAGGGCTATGTCTGTCTCTCATTCTCCATGAATACAAGCCTTATTGTTATTCATGAAGGCAAGGAAGTAAGTCATGTAATGATCGGGTACGATGGCAGCGTGACGGTTAAGGTATCCGACAAGGATTACATGGACTACCGCGAAAAGCTGAGCTTTGACCAGCTCTGTGCTTCTCTTGCAGATATCTTCACAAGGTTCCTTGAATATTATAGGAAAGGACTTGAATCAAGAATTATGATCGAATTGAAATCAGCCAAATAATCTGGTTGCTGGTTGCTGGTTCTGAATAATCAGGAAACAAGCAACCCACCTTCGCCAAGGCTTTGGTGGGCAGGCAAGCAACGAGCAACAAGCAGCAAGTAAAAAACAGCACCATGAAAAGAAATTTTAAATCACCCAAACAAATCCTGCTCACCTGCACGATCCTCCTTTCAGGATTGGCCGGTGCCCAGGATTTGAATCCCTGCAAAACAGGAGGAAAGACCTGTTATTTCGGGGTGGAAATGAATGATGTCCTCTGCGGATACGCCGTTGAGACTTACTGTGACGGTATGCTTAATGGAAAAGAAGTCCGGTTTATATACTCGGATGTGATTCTTAAAATGTCAGCCCTGGGTACAGATATGGATGGGGGTTTCAGGTGGAAACATGTTATAGATCCTGTCACTAATAAAGCCATGGAGATCCAGGTAGATGTAATTAACGGGGAATCGGTCGTTACAACACAAACGAGGATCACCGGTGATACCGCATGGTTCAGCAGTCATACCTCAGGTGTAAAAAAAGCCATTCACATCGATCCTGATGTGATTTTTACATCTCTATCCTGGTATCCTCATCTTTATAACGATTTCATAAAAATGAAGGGAACGGAAAAGAGGTATAATGTTTATGATCCGTTAAAAGGAGAAGTTACTCAAATGGGATATGTACTGAAATCAGAAGAAACCATAGAGTTGAGTGATTCTTCATTCCAAACGATGGTCCTCGAGGAAACAGAATACACTACAGGTATCAAAACCATCCTCTGGTTGAATAAAGCGGACGGTTTTAACGTTAAGGCTGTTGTGGCAGGAAGAAGAAATATTTATTTCGCCGACAGATCAGTAACCAGCAGGATAACCTTTGCAAATATTGATAATGAACTATTTGCAAAGGTTGACAGGAAAATCCCTGATATAATGAACCTTTCATGGCTCAGGGTAAAGGCGAAACTCAACTCATACGGCGAAGAAATAACTGAACAGGATCTTAATTACCCGGGACAGAAATTTGATGGCAAAGTATCCGGGAGTTTAATTGACGGAATATTTGAAATTAAACCAGTCAGGTACACAGGAAAAAACGCCCCGCCTTTTCCTCCGGATTTTAGTAAATCCCCTGAGCTGATAAAGTATCTCGAACCTGAATTAGTTATAGAATCTGATGATCCGCTGATTATTTCGGAGGCTGCCAGGATTACTGCAGGTTCAAAAGACTCTTGGGAAGCAGCAGTGCGGCTTGGTAAATGGGTGGCTGAAAATATTGCCGGTGTGTTGCCCGGAGGTATTTCTGCTATTAATACTTTAAAAACGCGCGAAGCTGAATGCGGCGGCCATTCCCGGTTGCTAACTGCCTTCTGCAGGGCAGTCCGGATACCTGCCAGAGTGGTTGTTGGCTGTATGTACACCTCATATCACTCCGGCGGTTTCGGACAACATGCCTGGACCGAGGTTTACATGGGTGATACAGGCTGGATCCCCCTCGATGCCACTATCAATGAACCGGATTATATAGATGCCGGTCATATTAAACTGGGTGAAAAAGCAACCTTTCGTCCGGTAACTATGGAAGTTCTTGACTTCAGGTCACTATCCGATGAATCTGAAACAAATATTTCTGACGACATCAGAGCTCTTACAGGTAGCTACATGAACGTTGAATTGTACAGGATGTTTAAGATTATTGAAAGGAACGGCGGTATTGCCATCGATATCCCCGGAAGGGCTGTCCTTGATCTTAATCTGCCTGATAACGAGGGAAAATGGTTCCCAAAAATGACACGGGAAATAAGTCTGAAGCCAGAAAATATTGAAAAAGGCAAAGCTGATAAAATTATCTTACATCAGTACTTCAGGCTAAGGAAAATGTCATCTCCCGATTCAGTTATTAATAAAATCCCGGAAGAATTCAGGAAATATGCGGGCAATTATCAGTTTGCTCCCGCCAGGCTTTCTCTGGACGTTATGTTTGACAATGGTGCTCTTACAACACAGGAGCCGCTTGGAAGATCAAAAGGCAGAGTAAGCTATTTGAAAACGGGTGATTCCTGGATTGACAAGACCGGATCCTATCAGATCGCGTTTATAGCCGGGAATGATAATGAGATAACTTCACTGAACCTTACAGTCGGGCTTGAATTCCTGAGGGGTGAGCCGGTAACCAACGCAATGGAACCTGTCATTAACCAGTCAGGTGTTGAAGCCGGATTGAAAAAATATGATGAGATAAAAAGTTCAGGAAACAGCAATTATTTCTTTTCGGAACAAATGCTGCATCAGCTGGGACACAACCTGTTAAAGAAAGAGAGGTTTGATGACGCCATAATGGTTTTTCTTAAAAATGTTAAGGAATACCCTGATTCATTTATTGCAAATGATGCTCTTGCTGAAACATATATGAAGAATGGAGATAACAAGCAGGCTGTCAAATACTTTAAAGCTGCAGTGAAGCTTAATCCGGATTATGAGTATGGTTATAAAATGATTGAAGAACTGAAACAAAAAAAATAACATAATGTACTTACCAAGAAAATTAAAACAGGACAATAGTATAACAGGTCTCGTACCTGCACTGATATGTCTGTCAATCGGCGCTGTTATATGGGTGTTGATCGGTCCGGAGGAAGCATTATTATCAGTTGCCGCGTTTTATTTTTTGTATGCAGGATTCTCATTCTGGATTTTTTTACGGACACGTAATATGAGTTTCCTTGCGGCTTCTATGTGGCAGTTGTTATTCGGCGTTTTTCTTGTAACACGACCTGACCATCCTTTAATAATCGTACCAGATGAAAAAGTTTCCGGGATGGTGGTTGTTTTACTTCTGGCTTCAACTGTGTGGCTTCTGTATTTTCTTTTTACGAAAAGAGCAAAATGGAAAGGTCGTGAGGTATTTGAGCTTGCCTCAATGGCTATTGAACCTCTGCCGGACGGATTTACTGAACGCCCTCGTCCTGCTGGAAGTATCAGTTATACCAGGGATGAGCTTATGGGATTTTCAGCATTCCTGAACCGTAACCTGGTAGCAATGCCATATTATGAAGACAATAGTGTTGTCTTCGTTCCTGTAAAAATGGGCGATGAGTTTAGTTTTTTGCTTAATCGTGAAAAGTTCAGACATAACAGGAGCTGGATAGCATTCGATTTTCATGGGAATGTCACCGTTAATATTTCACGCAAAGATTACCTTGACTATAAGGAAGAACTCTCATTTGATCAGCTTTGCGGGAATTTCGGGAACTTATTCATTCAGTTCATGGAGTATTACCGGAAGGGTGAAGCTGAAAGAATATTATATAAGCTGAATGAACTTGGATTGGGTTTAACATCTTAATCATTTCAGGGCGGTGGATTTTAAAGAAGCATCAAAACTCGGCTCATGCCTCTCTAAGGATTATGCCGAAGGTCTTTTCAGGCTCCTTGTTACATATGAAAGCATTTCATCATCTGAAGCAGCTTCACGTCTGAACCTCCATATTAAAACCGTTCAGGATTTTATGGAAGATCTGTTCAGCCTTCAGATACTGGACAGGGAAGAAGTATATGAGGGAAAGCGCCCCTATTTCAGATATAAGCTGAAGGTGAAAAAAATATTCTTTGAAATTGACCTGGAGTCATTTCCCGGGGATGAACCTGTTACTGATGCCAGGTTAAATCTGAAGATCAGGGAAAGAAAGAATGCCGGAGTAAGGTTTACAACATCCAGAAGCAATGATTATATAAGTAATGTTGTTATATGGGCGGGTGAAGGCCGTAACCGGACAGAAAGAAAAATCAATCTTTCGATGCCGCAGGGCAAATTCTTATTTCACCTGCCATTCCCGACCGCTGATTTTATAACCGTAAAGGATATCATGAATAAAGCCGGTATTGATGATACAAATACACCCGAGATTGTTGATATCGTATTTGTAATGATTGAGTTCGGGGTAATAGAAATCCTTTAAATAACAAAGAGGTTAGTCATAATAAGTATTTCCGCCACCTTATCGTGTTTCATAAGTTTAATAATTTAACGATTGCCGCTATCTTTCTGAATTTTTAAGAATATAATTTTGTGTACTCAATTTTGGAATAAATATCTGCAGTCCGAAAAGGAGACTCAATAGCTCATCATGATAACATCAGGTAACTATTGGTACGATTCCCGGTTATAATAATTTAATGAAAAAGGGTATTAATCGTTTTTTTTAATTAAGATTTATTTATTACGCATTATTGCGTTACGCATTTATGCGTATATTTGTAATTCAATTTCAAAAAATGATAAAAAGAGAGAATCCCTTCAGGTATGGAATAGCTGTTGACTATCCCTATTTTGTTGACAGAGAGCAGGAATTGAAAGATTATTCAAAATGGCTTATCTCAGGTCAGAGTCTTGTTATCTACTCACCGCGCCGTTACGGGAAGACCTCCCTGATGCTCAAGCTTCTGAGGAAGCTTAAGCAGGAAGGGTATCATACTGTGTATATAGACTTTTTCAGGGTCACTTCACGGCGTCGTTTTGGAGAGCTGTATTATTCGGAAATATTGAAACAGCTGCCTTCGTGGCAAAAAACTATTAAAAAACTCTCATCGTTAACAATGAGGATCAGGCCTGTTATTTCAATTGATGAGCAGGGAATGCCGGTTGTCAGCCTGAAATTCGGAGAGAGTCCCGGTTCTGAAGATATTACAGAACTGTTTGATCTGCCACAGAAACTGTCTGATAAAAAAAGATGGATAATAGTTTTTGATGAATTTCAGGAGATAAACCGGCTGAATGGCGACAGTTTCGAAAAGGAGATGAGAGCTTCGCTGATACATCATACGAATGTGGGTTATGCATTTCTTGGTTCAAAGATGCATATGCTTCTGAATATGTTCACTCATGAGAACAGGGCATTTTATCAGTTCGGAAGAATTACTGAATTGAAAAAACTTCCTTTTAAAATTATGGAAGAATATTTGGAATCGGGATGTAAGAAAACAGGCATAAATATTAAAGAAGGTATTGCTGCCGGCATTATAAACACATGTGAGGCAATTCCTCATTATATCCAGTATCTTGCTTCGGCTTCGTGGGAAGAAGCTATTGAAAGTAAAGCAGATATCGATGAAGTTGTTCTGAGAAAGGCGGTGCAGAAAATATTAATCAACCAGACGGATTATTTTACTTCTCAATATGAGAGGCTTACATTGCATCAACAAAATGTACTGAAAGCCATAAGTATAGAAAATAAGAACATTTTCAATACAGAATTCATGGAGAAATACAATCTGAATGCAATTTCATCTGTTCAGAGATCTGTGGAAAGGCTTTTAGCTGAGAGCATCATTGTAAGGCAGCAAAACACATATTTATTTACAGATCCTTTTTTTAAAATGTGGCTCGGCACCGTATAAAAAGTGACCAACCTATATTACGCTATATTGCATTACGCATATATGCGTAATATTTTTAAACCTTTAGAACAGCTTTAAAAGAATAGGTGATAAGTTAAGCGTGTGTAACGTATCAGACAAGATTGTCGAAGTCAAAATAAAAGATAATGAGAAAGTATTAAATTGCGTCTGGAAATTAGAATCATGCTAATTTTGATAACAAAGTTTTGCTAACTCAAATTTGACGGTTATATTTGCAGTCCGAAAAGGAGGTGCCATAGCTCAGTCGTCCCGTTCCGCAAGGCGGAACGAGGATCCACGAAAAACAAAGCAAATCAGAGATTTGCTTGCCATAGCTCAGTCGGTAGAGCAATGTTCCGATAGCTATCGGAATGAAAATCCATGTGTCCCCGTCCCGATAACTTCCCGATAACTATCGTGAGGGACGATTCCTGGTGATCAAAAAATCGATAATATTTACATTACATAAATTTACAATGCAGATATTCTGTTATATCATTTATAGTGAAAGTATTGATCGATATTACATTGGGTATACAACCGATATAAATGAGAGACTAAAGCTTCATAATGCCGGTCATTTTGGCGGTAAATCATATACTTCTAAGGCTACGGATTGGCTGATATTTTTATTAATTCCATGTGAGTCAGTGGAGCAGGCTATTTTTGTGGAGGCAAGGATAAAAAAGATGAAGAGCAGGAAATATATTGAAGATCTTATAAAGTATCCAGAGATGATCAACAGGCTCAGGAATGACTTCAATAAATAGCTCATCCCTGGAGGCCTGGTGAATTTTTAAGGGTAAAGTTTTGGTAACTCAAATTTGACTTATATATTTGCAGTCCGAAAAGGAGGTGCCATAGCTCAGTCGTCCCGTTCCGCAAGGCGGAACGAGGATCCACGAAAAACAAAGCAAATCAGAGATTTGCTCACTTCTTTAAATTGCAAAACCCGTAAGATCAACGTCTTGCGGGTTTTTGTTTTAAAGATGGTGATAGAATCGGTGATAGTTTTTGTAATGCACCAAATATCAATGCATTACATATTTATTGTGCGTACTTAGTCACTTATTAGTTCTATATTATTTCGTAATTAAGTATTGCGTTCATGGCTAATCAAACAATTATATCAGTTCACAAAGGGGTGTAATGACTGAATTCCAACTAAAACAATTAGTTTATTTCTCCGATAGTTTATATGCCGCAACGCTTTTACTATTGAAAGTTGGTATAAGTAAAAGGTTTAATTTGGGAATGAATTCAATATCGGCGGAATTAATTTGTTGATCTAATGTTCTCAGCAATGTGACTTTTGTGTAATCAGGATTAATAAGGAATATTTCTCCATTCCAATCGGTAACAATATAATAGCCTTGAATTCCTGTAAAAGCAATTCCATCCCCTTTGTTGATTCCTTCGGTTAAAACAGTTTTAACTTTCGTTTTAATATCAATTGAGGCAAAATCCTTACTTCCCATTGAAGCAAGAAGAAGCCGGTCGCCATCAACCAAGAGTCCGTTGGGTAAATTAAGTCCTTCTGTTAACCATTCTCTCATTTGGCCATTACTGTATTTGTATATTTTATTTGCATCAGAATCAGAAATATAAAGATTCCCATCAGCATCTGATGTGATATCGTTTATTTTTGATTATTTGCCCTTTATTTATATCAATCACAATCAGCTCATCAACATCAGCTGTGTAAAGTGTATCATCAACTATAGCTAATCCTTTCGGTGAGCTTAGTCCTTCTATCCAGCGTAAATTCAATATTTCTCCATTCGTATTAAGTCTGGAAATGAATCCATTTCCGTCTTTGAGTCGAGGTTCATAATTCAAATTGGAAACATATAAGACATCACGTTTTTCATCATAAATAACTGATTCAGGTACCATAAGAATAGTGTCTGTCTTCCATAATTCGACAATTTTATACTGTTTAAAGAGTTCTTTTTCAGATTGATTTGTTGATTTTTTGTTTCCGGACCTGCAGGAAATCAAAACAATAATAATTAAGCTTATGACAAATAATATATTTTTCATAGAATACTGTTTTACAAATATGTGTTAAATTTAAAAAGAAAAGGAAAATTATCAATAAGATCAAACCTTTTATCATTAAAGGTCAATTTAGGTGGGACAAAAATTATCAGATTTTGCGACTTTTTTATGATATGGCTGGTAAATTGCAAAAGCCGGACATATTGACCACATTTGGCCAGTCAAATTCCAAATTATATACACAGCTAAATATCAGGCATTTAACTCCGGCCAGGGATGGTTAATTTACTCCCGCTAAAGATGATCAGAGCAACTGGCTTCTCCAATCAGCGAACAGTGTAGGCAGGAGTTGCAGATTATTGATAAACGTAAGCTGCAATATATTAATTGATCGATGGTAATATATAGCTCTTCACCAGCCGTTCTGCTGTGCTCCATTGAAAATTGTCACCTTCTTTGAATTGATTCGTAAATACAACTACCAGATTCTGTTCGGGGAAAATAGTTATCCATTGTCCTCCAAATCCTACAGCTGAATAAGAATTTTCTGGGCTTACCCACCAGTGGTATCCGTAGTAGTAATCCGGGATATCATTTCGTTTAATATGTTTCGTCTGTGATATTTCTATCCATTTCTGAGAAACTATCTGCTCTCCATCCCAAAATCCATATTTCAGGTACAAATAACCAAATTTAGCCATGTCGCGCGGTAACAGTTGAACACCGTTACCGCCTAAGGCTACTCCCCGGCTGTCGACGGGCCAGGAATATCTTTCTATTCCCAATGGCCTGAAAATATTTTCCAGTGCAAATGAGTCGGCTCTTATTCCGGTGCTCTTTTTGATTATTGCAGATAAGACATGTGATATTCCCGTATTATAAGTGTACAATTCACCTGGTACAGCAACCATTTGCCTGTCCAGAACAAACTTTACCCTGTCACTGCTTGACACCCACTGGTTGAACGTGTTCCTCTCATCATTGTAATGATAATCCAGTTCATGCCAATCAAGTCCGGCACTCATAGTTAGCATATGCTTTAATGTGATCTTCTGTTTATCATCTGTCAGGTTCTCAATTTTATATTCCGGGAAAAACCCTGTCATAAGGGTATTTTCATCCTGAAGATACTTCCGGTCAATCGCGATACCAATCAGGGCTGATGTCAGACTTTTAGTACAGGAATATACAGGTTGAAGGCTGTCAATTCCATACTTGTCGGAATAATACTGTTCAGCAACTATATATCCATCTTTGACAATTAAAACGCTGTGAATATCGATATGTAATTTGAGAAGCAGAAGAATTTCTTCATTAAGTTCCTTTAGTTTTTCTGAATTCATACCAACCTCTTCCGGTTTGCAGGTTCTCCAGCTTTCCGTTGGCCAGTAATCGCCTGTGTATTCCCCTTTTGCAATGAACGCGGAAGACGGGTAGAGTGTATTCTCATTCTCCTTCTCACAACTGCAAACCAGAATGATACTGAATAAAGCAAGTGCTATTATCTTATAATATTTTTTCATCGGGCTGTGCCAGGTAAATAATTAAAACTGAATCCTGTAACTCAGAACAGGTATGATGGGATTCTGGTATTCTTTTCTGAAGTTCTTTATGTCATTATCCCAGGATTCTGTCAGCATGTTTTTCCTGTTAGTCAGGTTCATAATATCAAGGCTCCATTCGCCGGTGTATTTTGGTTTATTACGGGTGAATCTCAATTGCAGATCGATACGAAAATAATCGGAAGCTTTTTCAGTATAACCGTTATCCCAAATCTTCACCTCGTAGCCTTCAGCGAGAGATAGTTCCCTGTCAACCGGAAGGTAACGCATTCCACCAATAAGGATAAAGCGCGTACTGATACTAAAGATATTCTGTTTGCCTTTCCCTAATTTGAATTCCTTTCCCAGCAGGCCGTTGGCGGCATAAGAACCGTCATATTTTGTATGAAGCAGCTCACCTGGCTTGTTTCTAAATTTCGAATCATAGATTGTTCCATTAAGAATGAAAAAATAATCTTTCGAGATATATTTCTCGAGAGTAAGCTCCAAACCTTTATTATAAGCGGTTCCATAATTTACCAGTATGTTTCCTTCAAAACCATAATCCATATTGATAGTCGAAAAATAAGGAGGGAAAGGATAGGCCGGAATATCATAAAGGTATTGATAATATGCTTCCGCTTTCAGGTGGAGGAATTCTGAGACCATGTAATTATAACCAATCACATAGTGTCTTGCTTTAGTAAGTTCAAGGTTCTTATTCGGCTGGATAACAGCTCCGTCATGAAGGGTCATTTTCCCTGTGTATAGTGTTATTGATTCTTTTCTGCTGTGTACTCCGAAGCCGGCGCTAAGACTATGTTTCGGGCTTAACTGCCACTGGAAACCCAGCCTGGGTTCAATAGAGAAATTATTGTTAAGATAAAACTGTAAGAAATGAACACCTGAGTTCAGTGTAATTGCCTCGCTTATACGATATTTCCAGTTCAGGTATGTCTCCAGGGTACCTGCATGTTCTCTGCCATCTGCATAGGTTTGTTTAAATACCTGTTCTCCGAAACCGGGATTATCCTTATCCTGAAACCAGTTATGCAGTGTATCAGAATACCATCCCAGGTAGGAATCATTTAACGCTGTTTCGTACATAATACCGGCTTTGATCTTGTGTTTTGCATTTATCTTCTGGTTAATATTTACAGAGGCTTTTATCGAATAATCTTTTACATCAGTCTTCCATTTGTAGTCAATTGGAGAGGCCACAGTTCCTATATTTGATTTCTCATCCCATGTATACTTCCAGCCTGAAAAAGCAACAACACTTTTAATATAAGTTGAAGGATTGACCGTAAGATTGTTGGAAATCCCGACACAGGCCATATTGGAATTATTTACATAACCGGTTTCTCCTTCTTCATGACTTAATCCTCCAATCCCGAATATTGAAAAAACACCTGCTTTCACGGTGGGATGATATATCTTGAACGAGATATCCTGGAAATCAGGAACACTCATCAACTTTATTCCCAGGTGTTGGGCTATCCTGAGAGTGCTATACCTGTATTGGGCTATATAGGTTGTATTCGAGGATTTTTTCAACGGCCCTTCTATCATTAACTCGGTCCCGATCAAACCGGCCTGGATGGTTTGTTCATGCTTTTCATTATTTCCGGTCCTGAGGCGGATATCAAAAACACCGGAGAGGGCGTTTCCGTATTCAGCAGGGAACGCACCGGATAAAAAGTCTGAACCGGCAATCATATTATTACTTATAATACTCACACCGCCTCCGGATGCTCCAATATCAGAAAAGTGATTCAGATTTGGTATCTCAATTCCTTCCAGCCTCCATTGCAAACCTTTTGGACTGTTCCCCCTTATAGCTATATGGTTTTTCCCGTCATTGGCTGATACAACACCCGGGTATGAGAGTATTGCCCTGGAAATATCTGACATGGATCCGGGATAAGTTTCAATTTCGTTTGCCGAGAAGCTACGGCCGCTGACAACCACAATATCATTGATCGTTTCTGACTTATTGTCTCTGGCATTAATTGTTACTTCTGACAAATTAACGATTGATTCTTCCATTTCCAGGGATACAATGAATTCTTTCCCTGAAGTAACAAGTATGTTTGAAACAGTTTTTGGCTCATATCCGACAGATGAAAATTTCAGATCATGCCTTCCTACCGGTACATTTTCAAATTTGAAATCTCCGTTCTTATCGCTCACAATCCCTGTCAGAGGACTTACTGAGCCAAGAACTATATTTACTCCAGGCAGAGGAGTTTTTGAGTCCAGGTCGAGGATTCTCCCTTTAATCGTTTGTTCAGGTATAACCTTTTCAGGCTGAGGAGGCAAAGGAAAGATGAGTATTTTATTGCCTTTCTCGATATATTGCAGGGAATCTCCGGAAAAAACATGGTCAAGATGTTCTTTAATGCTCTGCCTGACAGGTTCAATATGGACCTGTTTGTTCAATGGTACATCCTGTCCGAAGCTGAAAGTAAAACCTCCTTCATTGCTCATTTTATTCAGGAATTGCCTTACAGTTAGTGTTTCATCAGGAAATTGCATCATTCTGCTCAGTATCGGGGATTGTGAAAAAGAGATCCGGAATAATCCTGAAAAAATGATAACCAGTAAAATCCTTGTAATAAGGTATTTCGTATGTGAATTGTAAAAATATGCTGGTCCGGATCGTTTCATTATCGGATTCTAACGGAAGTAAAAAATTATTGTATCTGCATCCAAAGTATAATCGAGCTTCAAAACCAGTTTTATCTCTTCGAGTACACTTTCCAGTTTCTGGTTATCAAAGCGGGAGGTAAGACGAATATCGTTTTCACATGTATTCTTCAGTTTAAACTTTTTATTATAGAACGTTGTCAGTTCTTCAAGAACATTCTCTATTCTTTCATCATTGAAATTCAGGATTCCTGTTTTCCAGCTCAGGAAATTTGTATCCTTTGATTCAGTTACAGAGATAGCTCCCTTTCGTAAAAAAGCCTGTTCGCCTTTTGTTAAGATAGTCTTATTCGCCTTTGTATCAGGTGTAAAGAATGATACCTTACCGCTTATTACATGTATATCCACAGAACCATCGGCACTGTGAGATTTCAGATTAAAGGAAGTGCCAAGAACTTCAACTATGGCATGTGAATTGATATTAATCCGGAATAATTTATCTGGATCTTCAGTAACATCGAAATATCCTTCTCCTGTTAAATCGACCTGTCTGCGGTTCTTTTGGAATCTTTCGGGATATTTGAATTTGGAATATTTGTTAAGAAAGACTTGCGAACCATCAGGCAGTATAATCTCTTTTTTGAAATCACCGGTACTCACAAGGATCATTTCCGGTTGTCTGAAAATATATTGTCTTGCCAGAATCCCGATTCCAAGAAGAATAATGATAACTGCTGCTGCTCTCAGGAAGCGGATCATATTCTCTTTGAGTAAAGGGTGGCCGGGATACTTGCTCCTTTCAAAATTTATTCGTCTCTTAACTTTCAACCAATCCTCAATTTTGTCATTGGATTGAAAATCCTTAATGTTTGCCGAATGATCCCAGATCTTCTTTGTTTCTTCAAACGATTTTCTGTTCTCAGGATCTTCATTCATCCAAATTTCGAGATCTTCCTTTTCACTTTCCGTGAAATCGCGTGTGAGGAATCTGACAATCCTGCCTTCATCGGTCATATGTTCTGAATTCTTTTTCATAGTTACTGCTATTAAGACAATTGTATTTAGAAATACACGTATCTTATTACTGAATATTCTTCAGGATTTTTCCTTAAAATATATATGATGGGCTTTTTATCTATGACTTAAGATAGTCCTGAAGATAATTCCTGAGTATTTTTAATGCTTTCGATATTTGTGTTTCTACTGTCCGTATTGAAAGATTAAGAGTCTGTGCTATTTCCCTGTTCCGCTTTCCTTCAACTCTGCTCATCAGGAAAATCTTCCGGCATTGTTCAGGTAATTGTGATACAATTTTATAAATCCGGTATTCGAGTTCCGTTTCCATTATCTTTTCTTCTGAATCTGATCCGGAAGCTTCTTGCGGTTTAAAATTCTCAAGATTTCTTTCTTGTCCCTGAATCTGTTTTAAATGATTCAGGCATCTGTTTCTGACCGACCGGAACAGATAGGATTTAAGAGAAGTAGTAATGATCAGAGAGTCGCGGATTTCAAACAGGTGCACAAAAAGATCCTGGACTATCTCCCGTGCCTCTTCAGGATCATTAACATACTTGTTTGCGTAGGCTGAAAGTAATACGTAATACTCTTTAAAAAGCTCTTTATAAGAGCTTTCATATCCTGCTTTTAATCCGTGGATTATTTTATTATCATAGTCTTTCAATCCCATTCATAATAAAACATATAAATAGCAAATTGTAAGTTAAGAAATTAAATTCAGGTAAACTGATAGAAAACACCTGATTTATACTTTTCTCCCAGGGGGCAGGTGGCACCACATAAAAGAGTGTGACGCCTGCCTGCCGGCAGGCAGGGAATTGATGAAGTATCTTGCTGCACCCTTAAAATCAGTCAATTACAGCATTATTATCCGGCCATAAGTCAACACTTTATGAAAAATTTTTATAATTATGCTTTATAATCAATCAGACCATTATTTGAAAGCCTGCTTAACAGATACTCAAACCTGCTTTAAATAATTGTTTAGACTCCAACCTCCGATGACAAATAAAATCTTAAATTTGATTGCATCCTCATAAGGATCAGCATCAGCTATGGCCCATCATAATACTATTAAGTACAATAACTATAAGAAACTAACTGACAGGTTGAATCTTTTTCCACAGGGTGCCTTCCCTTCTGAACTGCTTTTTGAAATACTGAAGATCCTTTTTTCAGAGAGGGAAGCAGCACTTGTTTCAGCATTGCCCATAAAACCTTTTAATGCCAAAAAAGCTGCAAAAATCTGGAAGATCAATGAACCGGATGCAAAGAGTATATTAAATGACCTGGCTGATAGGGGACTGCTGATTGATGCCTGTGAGAACGATGATGTATTATATTCCATGCCGCCTCCTATGGCAGGCTTTTTTGAGTTTTCTCTAATGAGATACAGAAATGATATTGATCAGCAGACTCTTTCCGAGCTCTTTTATCAGTACATGAATATTGAGGAAGACTTTATTAAAAACCTATTTACCAAAGGTGAGACCCAGCTGGGAAGAGTTTACGTTAACGAAGAGGTTCTCTCAAATGAGAATGCGCTTCATGTGCTTGATTATGAGAGAGCATCGGAAGTAATAAAAACTGCTGATTCAATAGGAATTGGGATCTGTTATTGCAGGCACAAGATGGAACACCTGGGAAAAAACTGTGATGCTCCCATGGACATATGCATGACATTTAATAAAAGTGCAAATTCACTGACGCGTCACGGAATTGCGAGAAGGGTTGATGTTGCTGAAGGGATAGATCTTTTACAGAAAGCCAGGGATAATAACCTGGTGCAGTTTGGCGAAAATGTACAGGAAAAAGTGAACTTCATCTGCAACTGCTGTGGATGTTGCTGTGAAGCCCTAATAGCCGCAAGGAAATTTGGATTTCTCAATCCCGTCCACACGACTAACTTTCTCCCGATTATAGATGAAAATAATTGCAACGGCTGTGGGAAATGTGTTGCATTATGTCCTGTAGAAGCTATGACACTTGTATCATTCAACGATCCCGGCTTGCCAAACAGGAAAAAAGCAAAGTTGCAGCAGGAGATTTGTCTCGGTTGCGGTATGTGTCTCACAGGATGTGATAAAAAGGCTCTTGAGCTTCGTTCATGCAAGGAACGTGTGATCACACCTGTTAATTCAGTTCACAGGGTTGTAACGATGGCAATTGAGAGGGGCAAGCTTCAGAATCTTATTTTCGACAGGCAGGTTATGTTCAGTCACAGAGCCATGGCGGCTATCCTGGGAGTAATTCTTAAGCTTCCACCACTGAAACAGGCTCTGGCAAGCGAGCAATTCAAATCACGATATCTTGTTTCGCTGATCAGGCGACAGAAATATTCATGATCCTGAAAGTGACGAGTGACATTTATGTAAAACCTGTAAGATCAACGTCTTGCGGGTTTTTGTTTCTAAGAGGGTGACGGAATTGGTGATGAATTTTGCAACATTCACATAATCAAACAAATACAGTCCTTTTTAAATCATCTACTTCTTTTATATTTTAAGTCTCAGGTAATTTATTATAGTGGTGTTTATCACATTACGATCCATGATAATATAAATATAGATTATTTCTGGTATCGATTGATATTGGCTTTACATTATAATAATAGTATCATTTCTTTAAGATCAGAGAGAGGAAGAAATTGACATAAGGGGTTCTGAATCAAATAAATCCTATCTGCATATATGGGTCATTACCACGAAAAATGAGATCCGTAAAATTCATACGATCAGATTAAAAATAATAGAAGCCCGGGGGAAAGTTCAGAATCACTGAATTATAATCTTTGGAAAATAAATATCATCGTTGTTTCTGACTCGAATAAAATACAGGCCCTTTGATAAAAGTGTCAGATCAAGCTGGTTCAGTTCATCATTTTCCCAATCCTTTTCTGAGACAATTCTTCCGTATAAGTCTCTGACCTCAATCTTACTACCTGATGAAACACTTATGTTCATCTCAATATTAACAATTCCGTTAGTCGGATTTGGATAAACCTTCATTTCGGGGTTAGTTAATTCATCAGAACAATCCGTTGGTGAAACCCTGAGTTTTACAGGTCGCTGATATATTATTAAACCCGGGAGTGATGTATTCGTTATAAAGCATTCGTAAAGACCTCCGTCAGATTGTTGAAGATTAGTCATTAAATATTTATTATTTGCAGCATTGGAAATACAAACTCCATTTTTATACCACTGGTAAATATTATTCTCTGTACTATCCGTTGCGCTGAGTTGAATGCTTGAACCCTCAGTACATATGGTATCTATTTTATTGCCAATGCTATCCTGGGAATGATATGCAAATCCTTTATAAGGCACATCTAAATTCGGAACGATATCTTCAAAACTGAATTGATTGTGATCTATCAGCAAAGTATCCAGTTTCCCCAGAGTAAGGGAAGAAAGTTCATTGAGATTATTCCTGCTTAATTCCAGTGTTTGAAGTGAAGTTATATTGTTTATTGAAGCAGGTAAGGAACCTTTCAATTGATTGTCATCTAACCTCAATGCTTTCAAATTTATCATATCACCTATTTCATCCGGTATGTGACCTGATAAATTATTGTTCGACAAATCAAGACTCACCAAACCTGCGTTATAAACCGAACCTCCGTTTTCTCCAGTGTTCTCTCCGGGTGTAACTCCATACCATTCCGAAATTGGCTTAGAACTTAACCAGTTTGAATTATTCGTCCAGTTTTCTCCGTTAGTGGAATTGTAAATAATTACCAACGCGAGTGAATCCTTTTCCCTTCTGTTTGAAATAACAGTCAGATTAATGGGTCTTGAATTGATTATGAGACCTGTAACGACTGAATCAGCAATTCTACAGGAATATGAACCGGCATCAGATAGTGAAAGATTGTTAATCAGATAATTACTTTCTGTGGCCAGAGCAATTTCTACATTATTCTTATACCATTGATATTGATTATTAGTACCACCGCCAGTAGTTGTGAAAGCAAAAGATTCTCCTGTTCTGCGTTTTTCATTTCGTTTCTTACCAGTACTATCCTGCGGTGAATACAAAAATGATTTTTTGGGAATATTTATATTTGGTTCAATGTCTTTGAATGTTAAGCAATTATTTTGAACCAACAAACTATCCAGATCATTCAATGTAAGCTTTGGTAATTTATCAAACCTGTTAACTTTTAATCTAAGTCTCTTTAACAAAGTAAGATTATTAATCCCGTTGGGAATTGCACCGGTCAGCTGGTTATTGGATAAACTTAAATCAGTAAGTTTGTTCAGATTTCCAATTGTTGGGTGGATAGCTCCTGTAAGTATATTACCATCCAATTGGAGACTGGTAAGGTTTAACAGATTCCCAATTTCAGGTGGGATATCACCTGTAAGTTTATTGTAAGCTAAATTTAACTTTGTAAGATTAGTGAGGTTTCCAATTTCATCCGGGATAGTTCCTGTAAGCTGATTCTGACCCAACTCTAAAAGACGGAGCTTAGTCAGGTTGCCTATTTGCGATGGTATAGTGCCATAAAGAGAATTGGAAGTTAATTTTAATTCTTGCAGGTTTATCAATTTCCCAATTTGAATCGGAATAGTGCCACTAAAACTATTGCCGGACAAATGTAACAATGATAGTTTTATCAGATTACCTATTTCAGGTTGAATTGTGCCAGAAAGCTTATTAGACATAACCCCAAACTCGGTAAGGTTCACCAATTTCCATATCCCCGACGGAATAGTCCCACTAAGATTAATGGCATCCAGCCTCAGACAAGTCAGCTTGGTGAGATCACCGATTTCTACTGGGATTGTCCCTCGAAGATTATTATAACCCAATTGTAAATTAGTAAGATTAGTAAGATTACCGACCTCTTTAGGAATCGAGCCGGTAAATTTATTGTTATTTAAATTTAAGTATTGAAGTCTGGTCATATTCCAGATTTCTGAAGGAATCGTACCACTAAACTTATTGTTACTTAAATACAATCCGGTAAGATTTGTCAGGTTTTTTATTTCCGGGGGAATTGTGCCGGTAAGCTGATTTTTGTCAAAATTTAAAGTAGTAAGCTTATTTAGTTTCCAGATTCCTGGTGGAATAGTACCATTCAAACTGTTCTTATTCAATAATAGGCTGGATAGATTCCTGAGATTGCAAATTTCCGGTTGTATTGTTCCTGAAAGCAGATTACCGGATAAATTTAAATCCACAAGGCTAATGAGTTTCCCTATTTCAAATGGAATACTTCCGGTAATCTGATTGGTTCCAAAATTTAATTGTTTAAGATTAATCAGTCTTCCTATTACGGATGGAATTGAGCCATTTAGTTTATTACGTGATAAATCTAAAGAAGTAAGATTAATCAGGTTCCCAATTTCAGGTGAAATAACCCCTGTAAGTTGATTGGCAGTCAAATTCAACTTGGTAAGAGCTGTCAGATTTTCAATTTCAGGTGGGATAGACCCTGTAAGTTGATTCGAACCCAGTTCTAAAAGACGGAGCCTGGTCAGGTTGCCTATTTGTGATGGAATAGTGCCATAAAGGCTATTGGAAGATAACTTTAATTCTTGCAGGTTTATCAGATTTCCTATTTCTGCCGGAATAACGCCGCTAAAACTATTACCGGACAAATGTAACAGGGTAAGTTTTTTCAGATTACCTATTTCAGGTGGAATTTTGCCAGAAAGCTTATTAGATATAGCCCCAAACTCGGTAAGGTTTATTAATTTCCCTATTTCCGGTGGAATATTTCCATTAAGATTTATGGCATCCAACCTCAGACAAGTCAGTTTGGTGAGATTCCCAATTTCTTTTGGAATGGTTCCATGAAGACTATTATAACCTAATTGCAAATTAATAAGATTAGTTAGGTTGCCAATCTCTGCCGGAATCGAACCGGTAAATTGATTGTTATTTAAATTTAAAATTTGAAGCCTGGTCATATTCCAGATTTCCGAAGGGATCGTACCACTAAACTTATTGTTACTTAAATACAATCCGGTAAGATTTGTAAGGTTTTTTATTTCCGGGGGAATTGTGCCGGTAAGCTGATTTTTGTCAAAATTTAATATAGTAATCTTATTTAGTTTCCAGATTCCTGATGGAATAGTACCATTCAGATTGTTCTTATTCAATAATAGACTGGAAAGATTTCTGAGATTGCCAAATTCCGGTTGCATTGTTCCTGTAAGCTGATTGCCGGATAAATTTAAATCCACAAGCCCAATCAGGTTTCCTATTTCAGATGGAATAATTCCGGTAATCTGATTGGTCCCAAGATTTAATTGCTTAAGATTAATCAGTCTTCCTATTTCTGACGGAATTGAGCCACTAAGTTTATTACGTGATAAATCTAAAAAATTAAGTTTAATCAGATTGCAAATTTCAGATGGAATGGCCTCTGTAAGTTGGTTAGAAGTTAAACTGAGTTTGGTAAGATTAGTTAGATTTCCAATTTTAGGTGGAATAGGCCCTGTAAGTTGATTAGCACTCAAATCTAATGTAACAAGATTAGTCAGATAACATGTTTCTGAAGGTATTGATCCCGTAAAAATATTACCGCTTAGTGATAAACTGGTAAGATGAGCAAGATTGCCAAGTTGAGATGGAATAGATCCGGTTAGTTTATTGCCATCCGCATGCAGGCTGGTAAGGTTAATCAGATTTCTGATTTCAGGGGGAATTGACTCTGTAAACTGATTCTGACTTAATTCCAAAAGACGGAGCTTAGTCAGTTTACCTATTTGTGATGGAATAGCTCCTGTAAGGCTATTGGAGGACAATTTAAATTCTTGCAGCTTGATTAAATATCCAATTTCAACCGGAATAGTGCCACAAAGTTTATTACGGGATAAATCCAGACAAATAAGTTTGTCTAGTTTCCCAATTTCAGGGGAAAGAGAACCTGATAGCAGATTACCCGCCAGTTTTAATATTTCAAGATCAGCTAAATTGAAAATTTCAGGGGGCAGATTGTTGATTAAATTATTTTCATGCAGATCAATACATGTAATCCTGTTATTTTTAATAGTTATCCCGAACCATTTTGAAATTGGTTCAGAGCTCAACCAGTTTGTTTTATTTGTCCAGTTAGGTCCACCAGTGGATTTAAATATAGAAACAAGAACAAGAGAATCCTGTTCTGTCTTGGCAAAACAATTAATGCAAACATTTAATAATAATACCAGAATAAAAGTTTTTTTCAAATTGCTAGTCAGATAAAATGTGTGGTGGCTAGATAGAAAATAATATTTAAACTAATGTGAAGATATAACATATTCTGTTGAATTTCAATAATTTTTGAGAGAGATTTAATGTACAGGTGGAAAATCCGGTCGCTGGCGGCACCACTTACAATAGAACTCACTCTCACACTCACCCCTTTTTTCACTTAAGTTCTATTTCAATCAATCCGATAATATTGTAGATTTGTTTTCAAACCTGATTTACATTGTTGAGAAAGGAAACCTGGTTTTATATAGCTCTTGCAGGAATATTCATGCTGATCATCTGTCATTCATGGCTTTCCTACGGGATGTTCATGGATGGAACTATCTATGCAACTCTTTCCAGAAATCTTGCGAACGGATCAGGAACTTTCTGGCAACCACATTTCACAGATACTTTATTTCCAGTTTTCGTTGAACATCCCCCGCTTGCCTTTGGAATTGAAGCTATCCTCTTCAGTATATTCGGAGACAGCAGGTTTGTCGAAAGGTTTTATTCTCTCCTGACAATCTTTATTACCGCTATTACTATAATTTCAATCTGGAAGCTGATTCTGAAAAAACCATCAACCGGGTGGATCCCCGTATTATTATGGATCACAATGCCATCCGTTAACTGGGCATCTGTAAACCATATGCTTGAGAATACACTGATAATATTTATATGCCTGTCAGTTTTGTTCTATATTAAAAGTCTGCAATCAAAAAGGATATTATTCCTTTCCCTGGCTGGAATAATGCTTTCCCTCGGGTTCCTGACAAAGGGATTCGTCACCTTCACCCCGCTGGCTTTTCCGTTCTTCCTGTGGTTATTTTTAAGAAATAACAGATTCCCATCAATGGTTTTAGACACTATAATAATATTAATTTCAGCCATTCTCCCATTGATCCTGCTTTATCTCTTTACCGGGGCAAGAGAGTTCCTTCCGCAGTACATAGAATTTGCTTTTACTAAAATTTCAACGGGGGTAACCGCATCCTCCCGCTTTTATATTATATACAGGCTTGTAATGGAATTGCTTCCGACCATCGGAATAATTCTTGCATTCATGCTTTACTGTTGGATAAAGAAGCTCTCTTTTTTTAAAATAAGTTCAAGCCTGCGTCTTGCTTTGGCATTTTTCTCACTTGGACTGGCAGGAGTGTTGCCAATATTGACTACAATGGACCAGAGTACCTATTTTCTTCTTCTGAGTCTGCCATTTTTTGCAATCTCACTTGGCCTGTTAGTGAATCCTTTAATTGAGATCCTGCTTGAAAGAATAGATTATAATTCAAAAGGGTACAGACTCTTTAAACTTTTTGGAGCAATAGCCCTGTCAGCCGGAATTGTACTTTCTGTTTATTTCTCGGGAAATTATAACAGGGATGAAAACATGTTGAAAGATATGAGATCTATCCTGGCAGAGCTTAAAGAAAACAGCACAATAAATATCTTACCTGAGATGTATGACGACTGGAGTCTTTATGCTTACTATGCGAGATATAAAAACATAAGCCTGGATCCCGATCTTAATAACAGGCATGAGTTTCTACTTATCAGAACATCATTTTATTCTGACACATTAAATAATGGGTTTGAGAAAATAGATCTGGAAACAACAGAATATGATCTGTTCAGAAGAAAAATCTCAGACACCGTTAATAACTGATTCTTTCTCTTTAAAGGTGTCTCTAAGTCAATTTTAACCGCAAAGTGCGCAAAGCCCGCCTTCGCTGAAGCTCCGGCGGGTAGATCCACGCAAAGGACGCAAAGTTAAGAGTCCGATATTTAAAACTTTGCGATCTTTGCGGAAACTCTTTGCGACCTTTGCGGTTAATGGATTTCAAGGAAGCCCGATATTGTTGAGAAATCCCCCACTTTCTTCAATTCTGCTATCAGTTTTTCAAATCTTTCTGATAATAAGCTTCCTGAAAAGGTTTTAAGATATCCCGGAATTTTAATTGAACCAAGTTCAGCAAATTCCCAGGGATGAAAATACAGATGCAGATAAGAATCCTTCCGAATCGTTTTCTTGCACATATGTAAATATACAGGAAAAGGAATGTTTTTAAAGCTCAGCCAGAAAAGCGGGAATCGTATTACAGGGCTTACCGAAACCGGGATTTCAATCAATCCTGTCCTGATATCATGATAAACTCTCCTTTGAGTGAACAGATTATTATACCTTCCCGGAATAAGTGTGGGGTTGACAGATGAGTCGTAATGATATCCTGCTGCTTTAATTAGTGAAAGATCGGTTTCCCTGAAATGGGGCATACGGAAACCATTGATCTTTTTCCCGGTTATTCTCTCAATTTCTGTTTTTGAGTCTGAAGGATCAGTATCCTTGAAACCAGAATGGCATTTTGAATGTGATGCTATTTCATGATTTTCTGAAAGGTCCATAATAAGTTCTTTATTCTTTTCAGCATAAAATGAAGTCGTGAAAAATGTAGAAGGTAAATTGTATTTCAATAGTAATCCGGTAAGCCTTCGCAAACCGATATTTGAAATGTTTATTTGATCCTCTTCTGAGATCGGGCAGCCAAATTCAAGAGGAAGATCAAATTCCTCCAGGTCAAAGGTTAATAGGATTTGCGGCTTCAATTAAAAAGCAATTTCAGTAAACTAATTGTCTCTTTCAGTAAGATTCTGAACCTGAAATTAGTGAATTTAATGTTTTGCCTGCAGCTGACATTTATAAATTTATATGTAAGCCCCTGCTTTAAACTGTTTTTCAGAAATTCAAGCTCGAAAAGAAATGTGTTGGTTTGTGTGCCCGACAGCACTTTTTTTGCCCTGTTGTCAAGACCCTTAAGACCAGCCTGCGTATCTTTTATTTTAAATCCGGTGACAAAAAAGTTAAGTTCCTTCAGCAAAAATGAATAAATCCTTCTCTTAAGTGGAAGTATTCTGAAGTAAGATGCGTCCCTTGTGCCGATAACAATATTTGTTTTTGATGTTTTTAAGATCTGGTAAGCCTGATAAATTATCTGGTAACCAAAAGGGAAGTCTATATCTGTATAAATATAGAAATCAGCTTCTGACGCGTTTATCCCGTATCTGATTGCATATCCCTTACCCCTGTTGACCGGATATGAATAATATTTTACATAATTGAACCGGTTAATTATGCTTTCCATTTTATTAATCTGAATGGTTGAACCATCATTTACGATGATTACCGTGAATTCGGTTTCTTTTAATTTCTTTTCGAGTTCTGACAGGTGGTCAGCGAATTGGTTTTCCCATCCGGCATGAGGATTAAACAATGGAATAATGATATTTAGTTTATCTCCCGGCATTATTCAGCATAAACAAAGAATCTGATTAAGCTATTCTCATAATTTCAAAAATACTTATTTTTTGGTTAATTACCTGATTTGAAAAGAGCGATCACTATCGCTATCACACTTACTCTTTTACTTCTGCAAGTCAATTTGCTTTCCTCTCCCCTAAATGGTACTTTTACAGCCTTATATAATGTTTCTCATGCATATTTTCCTGCACACCCTCAGCAACGGTATAAGGCTGGCACACCATAGAACAAACGGAATGGTGGCCCACTGCGGTCTGATAATTAAAACCGGATCACGCAATGAGACCGCTGCCGAACATGGTATGGCTCATTTTATCGAACACATGCTCTTCAAGGGCACAAAGAAGCATAAAGCCTACTATATCCTTACCCGCCTCGATGAGGTTGGCGGAGAACTAAATGCATATACTTCAAAGGAAGAGACGGCTATACATGCGTCGGTACTGAAGGAGGATTTCGAAAAAGCTGTCGATATGATAAGCGACATAGCTTTTAACTCTGTCTTCCCTGCCAATGAGATCGAAAAAGAAAAGGATGTGATCATCGAAGAAATAAATTCTTTCCTCGATAACCCGGCTGAGATTATATTCGAAGATTTCGAGGAGCTGGCTTTCCCGGGACAGCCGCTGGGAAGGAACATCCTTGGAACCCGTGAAACAGTAAAATCATTTACTCATGATGATCTTGAAAAATTTGTCGCCAGAAACTACAATACCCGGCAGATGGTTTTCTGCTCTGTTGGCAATATTCCTGATGAAGATGTGCTGAAACTTTTCAATAAATATTTCGGGTCATTTTCTCCCAAAACGAAAAAAAACGGTATAGATAAGATCTCCAGGTATACTCCTTCTTCCCTTACAAAGCATAAAAAGACATATCAGAACCATTGCATTATCGGAAATATAGCCTACCCCATAAGGGATAAACGCAGATTGGGAATGTCGCTTCTGAATAATCTGATCGGCGGCCAGGGAATGAATTCCAGACTGAACCTCGCCCTTCGTGAAAACAGGGGACTGGCATACAATGTTGAATCGAGCTACAATGCTTATCACGACACTGGTATCTTCTTAGTATACTTCGGAACTGACAGCCAGAATCTGGAGAAGAGCATAGCAATCACTTACACCGAACTAAACAAGCTCAGAACATCAAAGCTCGGATCCATTCAGCTTAGCAAGGCAAAGAACCAGGTAAAAGGCTACCTGGCAAGAGGTTTTGAACACCATGAGAGCCTCATGCTGAGCATGGGAAAAAGCCTCCTGGTGACCAGCAAGATAGATACACTTGAGGAGATCTGTAACAAAATAGACAATATTACTGCATCACAGCTGCTGGAAATATCAAATGAAGTCTTCGAACCTTCAAAACTTTCAATGCTTATATATAAATGACCATGAACAAATGGATCGAAAAGTACCTTCATGATTATTCCTCGCCTGAGGATCCTCTTCTAAATGACCTTTACAGGCAGACTCATCTGAAGTTCATTAATCCTAATATGTCGACAGGACATCTTCAGGGAAAACTACTTGAGTTCCTCTCTGTGATGATACAGCCATCCTCAATTCTTGAGATAGGCACTTATACCGGATATTCGGCAATATGTCTTGCCAGGGGACTTAAACCCGGAGGGAAACTCTTTACAGTTGAGATAAATGATGAACTAAGGGAATTCAGCAACTCCTTTTTCAAAAAAGCAGGATTCGAAAAATCGATTACCCAGATCACAGGAAGGGCGCAGGATGTGGTTCCCGGTATCGACCATATGTTCGACCTGGTCTATATTGACGGAGATAAGCGTGAATACACTGAATACTATAATATTGTTATATGTAAAACAAACCCGGGAGGTTTCATAATTGCCGATAATATCCTGTGGGGAGAAAAAGTGCTCGAAAAGAATTCGAAGGACCCACAGACAAGAGGTATCATTGAGTTCAACGAAATGATCCGTGAACAGAAGAATATCGAAAAGGTGATACTTCCGCTACGTGACGGATTAATGCTTATCAGAAAAGTCCGTGATTCTTAAGTCCTTGTTAATATGTGTTCTCGTGGTAAAATGCTATCATTAGCTTTAATGCATTATAACCACGGATTTCACGGAGAACACGGAAAATACACGGAATCTTTGTGTAAATGGTATAATTTTTGTTCAATAAAAGGAAAATACGGTTATGAAAAAACTCATTATATCTTTTTTGTCATTATTCCTGATCCTCGCAATTAATGCTCAGACTTCAAAAACAGATGTTTTGCAGGATCTCGAAAAAAACAAGCCTGCAGGCCAGGAACTGAAGCTTACAGCAACAACCACAGCTGCAACAAGGCTATTTGGAGCAAAGGACGACCTCACTACCGTTATTATGATTTTACCAAAAGGATCGGTTGTGGATGTTATAGGCTCCGACAGTACCTATTTTCATGTGTTGTTTGAAGAAAATGATGGATATATTCTCAGGCGTCATGCACTCCTCGATGAACCGGCAACAGTATCACAACCTGCTATCCGGAAAGTTGAACCTGTCGCTCAGGAGACAAAACCTGCAGTGCAACAGGAACAACAGCAAAGCAGATTTTCATATCTTGAAGATAAATACGGAACATCAATGGCTGCAAAACTCAGCGCCGGCAAAATCTGGAAGGGGATGAACGCAGAAATGATACGTGACAGTTGGGGCAAAGCTCAGAAAATCAACAGGATAATCAGCGGCAATACTGTTAAAGAGGAATGGATATTTAAGAACACCTGGCTCTATCTTGAAGATGATATACTGGTAGAGTGGGGTCCGATAAGAAAATAACTTGTTTACAATTTTAAGAGAGGATGTCCGGAAAGGCATCCTCTTTTTTATTATTGGCAATCCTTATCATGATAAAATTGTTAATTTGGAGACAGATTTGTTATCATGATTGATCATGGCTGGTGAGAGGAAGCTTGTCAGGATGCTCGGAATGGGTTATGTAATCATTTTTGTGATTGCAAACATCATTGGATCAGGTGTGTACAAAAAAGTGGCCCCGATGGCTGCCGAGCTTCAATCGCCCGGGTGGATTATCATGGCCTGGGCAGCTGCAGGAATTATCACTCTTTTTGGTGCTCTGAGCAACGCTGAAGTTGCCGGATTGCTTGCTGACACAGGAGGTGATTTCGTTTATCTTAAAAAGATCTATAATCGTTTCTTCGCCTACATGTACGGCTGGTCATTGTTCACGGTAATTCAGACCGCAACAATTTCTTCACTGGCATATGTATTTGCACAATCGTTGAACAATATCATCCCGATACCTGAGATATTCCCGTCACTCGGGGAATTTTCCCTGGCCGGCATTTTCTATCCTTTCCAGAATTCAGGAATAAAACTTGCAGCCATTGTATTAATCCTGCTCCTGACTTTTATTAACATTTCGGGTTTAAAAAGCGGCGCGGGAGTGAGTAAAACCCTGTTCTTCATGGTATGTGCCGGACTTCTTCTTATCGTGGTATTTGGCCTGAGCAGTCAATCTGCCAAACCGATAATGCACTTAAGTAACAGCATGATCCCTGCAGGAACCGTTACTGTATCATCTTTCTTTACAGCCATGCTTGCTGCATTCTGGGCATACCAGGGATGGATCTCTGTGGGCTTCATCGGAGGAGAAGTTAAAAATCCCAACAAGAATATTCCGAGGGGGATCATAATAGGTACTTTCATCGTGATTGCCGTATACCTGCTTGTAAATATTACTTACCTCTCACTGCTTACAATTCCGCAATTAACTGCTATAAATGAATCAGGTAACCAGATAGCTGCAGTAGAGGCTGTAAGAAGTTTCTGGGGAAAAGGAGGTGTTCTGTTTATTTCACTGCTTATCCTGGTTACGACCCTGGGTTGCACCAACGCCAGTATCCTGACGGGTGCGCGTCCCTATTATGCAATGGCTCGTGAGAAGCTTTTCTTTTCTGGGATCGGAAAAATAAACAACCGGAACGTACCGGGCAATTCTCTCTTATGGCAGGGGATATGGGCCGCATTCCTTGTGCTGTCAGGGACATTTGATCAACTGACCGATATGGTCGTTTTTTCTGTCTTTTTCTTTTATGGCGCTACATCCCTGGGGGTCATCATTTTACGCTATCGGATGCCCAACGCTGACAGACCATACAAAGTGTGGGGATATCCTGTAGTACCTCTGTTATATATTCTGTTTTGTGCCGGTCTTGTTTTTAATACCTTCATAACAAGGCCCCGTGAGGCGGCAATTGGCATGATCCTTATATTATCCGGCATACCGGTATATTATTTGATGAAAAGGAAATATTCAAAAGCAAAAGATCATTTGAGCGATTGAAGAGACAGGAAAAGTGGAATATTTTTCGAATTTCAAGACTCTGCATGAAGCAGTGGCAGTGTAATTGCAGTTGCGAGTTCTAAAAAAGAAACTTCTGGTTTATATTTAATTGTACTTTTGTAAATGATAAAAATATAATACATAAGGAACATGAAAAGATTTCTTCTTTCAGTTAGTCTGATCAGCGTTTTTATATTTTCGTCTTTAGCTCAAAACAAGAAGGCAGAGAGGGACTCCATTGCGGTAGTGAAATTCCAGAAGGCTGCTGCGGCTCTTGAGGCAAAAGATTTTGTGATTATTGTAGAATATTACGCTACCGGAAGCGGTACCTTTGAAGCCAATACTGATGCTGCAAATTTCCTCTCTTATGAAAAGGAGTTTGTGATCCTTCAGGGGCAGATTGTCGCAGGAAACAGTAATGTAAACAAACTGACAATATCGGATTTTAACCAGGTCACCGATAAAAAGGGCAATATCAGTGTTGAAATGCAGGGCAGGGGCTTCTTTATAACCGCAAAAATCGAGATACTTCTGAAAAAAGGAGGCAATACTGGCGATGTAATTATAACGCCAACAAAAGGTGATACAAAGCGTTTTTCAGGAGAGATTGTACCCAGGGCTGAGTCGAAGTATTTCAGGAGAGCCGGGGAAATATAAATTGTATCCGGACACTTAAGGTATTTCAAAAAATAAAGGAAGTCAAAACTTCCTTTATTTTTGAGCGGGAGACGGGACTCGAACCCGCGACCCTAACCTTGGCAAGGTTATGCTCTACCAACTGAGCTACTCCCGCATATTCAGGGGCAAAAATAAGAATCTTTTTTTTATCTGCAAAAATGGGTTTAAGGATTATTTATAATAAATTTGCGCTTCCACTTACAACTGCAAGACCTGCAAGACAGCATGACTTGCAAGACTTTTATTGCCCGGATGGTAGGGGCGAGCGTTAAAAAAACACCCGGTGGGTGTTTTTAGCGAAGCAGCCAGCCTGCAGGGTTGGACATTCCACCATCCGGTAAGAATATTCCACCATCCGGTAAGAATGGGGTAGAAGTTCTTTCTGATAATCAAATACTAAAGAAACCATCAGTTATAATGTTACGCCCGGATGGTGGAATTCCCGCTGCGCGGGACAGGGTCCGACACGCAGGACATGTTTTTTTGATATATTTGATTGTATTCAGCCCGGATGGTAGGGGCGAGCGTTAAAAAAACACCCGGTGGGTGTTTTTAGCGAAGCAGCCAGCCTGCAGGGTTGGACATTCCACCATCCGGTAAGAATCCATCAGTTATAATGGTACGCCCGGATGGTGGAATGGTAGACACGCAGGACTTAAAATCCTGTGACCATAACGGTTGTGCGGGTTCAAGTCCCGCTCCGGGTACAGCGCCCTCCGAAGCCTTGGCGAAGGAGGGCAAAAAAGAGCGAGAGTGAGACAAGGAGCGAAGCGACGCAGTTCCGAGAATCGGAAGCGAGAGCGAGCACTCTCGTCTCTTTTTCCTCGCTCTCACTCTCACACTCACACTTGTCTTATCAGCGAAAGCGAGCACACTCGCTTCTGTTTTCTTCACTCCCGTTCAATAAGGATGAAACCCTTTCCTTATAGAACTTAATTGATCTACTAGCTATTTACAAATTCAGAGTAAATATAAACACCTGACTCTTTTTATTTATTTTTGACTATGTTTAAAACCCTGAATTACGGGCGACTTATTGAAAATGTCCTCATGAAATGAAAGATAATAAGCTCCTCATTCTTATAGTAATTATACTTCTCCTTCCGGTATTTTATGCTTCAGGACAAAAATCTATTTCACTTACTCCCGTAAAAAATATTCCTCCTTTAGACGGTAATGCAGATGACGTCATTTCACTTATGACATCATATAATTTCTTCCAGCTTGAACCGGATAATGGTAAAATATCTCCCTCTGGAACTAAGATTATCGTCTTGCAGTCAACAGATACTCTTTATATCGCCATTGCTTGTTTTCAAAATTCAGAAGTGACGGCAAAAATACAGATGAGAGACAAATTCGGACAATCTGATGATGGAATATTCCTCATTTTAGGCACTTACAATGACAATCGCAACTCTTATGGGTTTGGTTTGAATCCTCTGGGAACCCAGGCTGATTTCAGAATAATGGATGACGGAAGAACGCTCGACTATAACTGGGATACCGAATGGTCATCATCTGCAGCAAAATACGAATGGGGCTGGTTTGCTGAAATGGCAATACCTTTTACAAGCCTCAAATTCAAAAAAAATATAAATAACTGGCAAATTAATTTCAGACGAATCAATCGTGAGGATTCAGAAATATCATATTGGAATTCAGTTGTTCAGGATGAATTTAAAGTATCTTTATCAGGAAACTTGCTGAATATTAATCCCCCTGTCACAAAAAATACTTTTTTAGTTGTCCCATATGGAATGGGAAAAGCGACTCAGACAAATACAGGGGAAGATAAATCATATATCGAAGGACAGTTTGGTGGAGATATTAACTGGCAACCCAGTTCAAATCTAACAGCGAATATTACTGTGAATCCTGACTTTGCAACTGTTGAAGCTGATGAAGATGTTATTGATCTTACAAAATATGAGATCAGGTATCCTGAAAAAAGAATATTCTTTCAGGAGGGCAATGAGATGTATAATACAAGGTTACAGACATTTTATTCCAGGCGCATCGGAGATATTTCCGGAGGGGTTAAACTTACCGGCAAGGCAGGAAGAACAAATATAAATCTCATAAATGTCTTTGATAAAAATGCTGTCGACTCGACGGGAAATAAACCAATGTATACTGTAATCCGTGTAAAAAGGGATGTGCTAAAATCCTCCACCATAGGTTTTACAGGTACAAATAAACTGCTTGATGAAAGGATGAAAACGACATTAAGTACTGATTATGTACTTAACCTTGGCCCTCTATGGAAACTGACTGGCCAGTATGTTGCAGCGATAGATGACTGGAATGTTCTTCGAAATGCAGGTTATGCCAGATTTGCTGCCGAGAACAATTTTTTTCACTGGCACATAAGGTACTCATATACCCAGGGTGATGGTTTCAAGGATATTTTCAATGAAACCGGATACATAACAGATGACAACAGGAACGAGTTCGATTCAGATCTGTCATACAAATGGTGGCTGAAGAACTCCCCGATAAAATATATCTCGCTGGGTACTGCAAACAACTGGTACTGGAATGATAATTTCACGAAGTTCCTGAGCTGGAACCTAAATGAAACTGCTGATATCTACCTGTTAAACAAACTGAATTTTGGATTTAAGTATAACAATGAATATAGATTCTTAAAATCGGACAGCATTGATTATTATAATTACTATTATGGAGTAAATCTTGGCTACAATACTGAAGCATATAATAGTGCCAGAGTAATGTTTAGAACCGGCAGGAGTTTCGGTTCAGATTATTATTCATTCGAGGCTGCTTTTCAATTAAAAATACTTGACAGGCTCGCACTTGAATTAAGACCCAGGTATATTAATTTCACACCCGAGACAGCCTCATATAAGACTGCTTTCATAAACAGCCTGTCAGTTACCTATAATTTCACCAATGATCTGTGGGTAAAACTGATTTGCCAGAATAACACTTCAAATGACAGGTTATATGTCTACGGCCTATTCGGATGGAGGTTCAAACCGCCATTCGGCAATCTTTATCTTATTGTCAATCATATAGAATACCTGGACCCAGGTGGAGTGTTTCAGAACAAATATATTGGATACCTGAAACTTACGTATCCGATAATGATCAGGTAATTGAAGTCAGATCAATAGTATATTGTTACCATCCAGGCTCCGGATTGATTAATGACAAATTTCAATTCATAGTTGAGTGTTACAGAATTTGATTCATTCGGTGCACTGAATGCACTCGGTGCACTGAACTGCACTTTTCCTTCAAAAGGGAAGGTGATTTGTTCAAATCCGAAATAATTGCCCGTCTGGCTTTCGGCGCCTGAGGTTCCCTGTAAAAGAAGACCGCTCATGGTATTTGTATTTTCTGATGTACTCCCTCCCCTGGCGAATTTATACCTTACATAAAAGGGCTGATCTCCTATCCTGACACACGATACCCTTACAATGCCGCTCCTGTATTGGATCACATACGGAGGAAGGGCTTTTTCTCCGATATAATTATCACTTTCCCAGATGCCTGAAAGCACTGAGTCACGTCCATCGTGTTTTATGGTATATTTACCGGTGCCATTCCTCAGACCTTTTTTCCATTCACCTTCATATCTTTCACCGGTATTCCAGGTATAAGTACCGGCTCCGTCCGGCAGGCCTTTTCTAAACTCGCCTATGTATTGGTCGATTCCGTATGCCTCGCCACGACCGTCGGCCAGACCTTGTTTACAACCTCCTGAATATGAACTGTCAATCTCAGGTTTCAGGACCTTGCAAATATTCTGCGAATATGCCGCTGAAAACATTGAAGAGATCATTAAAAAACATATTAACAATGCGGTTTGTCTCATTTCCTCGATTTTATAAACAATTTGATACTATGCAGATAATGCACCGTATGTATTGAAGCAATTCATCAACCTCAATGATCGTCTGGAAAGAGGTTGAATTACCGAATATAATTCACAACAATAAACTAAGCCGTCTCATTTAAAGATTTGAGACGGCTTAGTTCGAAACTTAGTATATCTCTTTATCAAAGAAAAGCCTGGTCAATGGTGAATCACCACCAATTGCAACAGAAGCAGCTTCGTAATTAGTGGCATTTAAGGTCTGCTCGGAAACAGGATAAAACAAACGAACAGGCACTTTGTCAATTCCTTGTTTGTAGTTAACCGGAGCAAATAGCCTTGGATAATCCAATCTCCTGTAAGAATTCCAGAGAGTATTTCCACGAAGCCAATAGGCTAACCATGCCTGGGTACCGATTTTTTGTTTCCAGTCGCTGAAAGCAGTAGCATATGCTACCGAAGGTTGAGCTAAATATGCATCAGCCTGGGCAGTAGTTCCACCCCAGTAAACGATCGATGATTTAACTGCATTATTATAATGTGCTACAGCAGTTCCACCTACGGAAAAACCTCTTTCAACAGCTTCGGCTAACAGGAATTCAGCTTCAGTGTAATCCGAGATTATCCATGGTCTGGTCGCAGTTAAGTTAAGCGGGTTCACGTGAGAGAATGACGTAAATCCATTTGCTTCACCCTGTACTCCTCCCAAATATACAGAAGGACTACTGCCAACAACAGGGATGGCATAAAATGCAAGACGTGGATCAGTAACCGTAACACTTAGAATACTATGTGCAGGAGCAGGAGTAGTTGGCTGCATGGCATCAATCAGATTGGAAGTTACAACATAGTCATCACGGCCGGATTGCACAAAATCAATAAACTGCTGATTTTGGTTGGGAGCTGCTGACAGCCACTTTATCGTCATA
>JALONV010000012.1 GCA_025454755.1 Bacteroidales bacterium
TCTTTGTCTTTTGCTTTTTTCTTTCTGAAGGAGAGGAATTCACTAAAGGTCAGGGTATGCATCCTGAATTCAATATAACGCCCGGTAAGCAATGTGGCAATGTCTGACGAGAGCAATCCTGCGTTTGATCCGGTGACATAGATGTCAGCAGTTTTATTTGCCATAAAACTCGCAGCTGCTTTTTCCCACTCCCTGATATCTTGTACCTCATCGATGAACAGATACTTTTTGCCTCTTACCCCCTTGAATTTTTTTAATACAAAATCATTCAGGCTTTTGTAATCAAAAATATTGTCAAATTCAAGGGAATCCTTATTAATATATAGAATGTTTTTGCTGTTCGTCCCCTGTTCCTTCAGCTCCTCAATAAGCATTTTCAGAAAAGTGCTTTTGCCGCATCTCCTTATTCCTGTAATGACCTTAATAACTGGCTTGCCGATGAACGGCCGTATCTTTTTTAAGTATTTTTCCCGTTTTATCATATACGATTATAATCTACTCTTTACAAAAATAATAAAAAGATACGATTATGATTGAATAAAATATATATTCTGTGCTTTGGAAAGCGTCTGAAGCGAAAAGGCACACCGATACCTTCCAAGCCCTGTAAGGGCGGAATAAAATCCGGATATTTAGTATTACGTCCGAAGAAGATCTCACGATCATCTTTGGTGTAGCTGTCGAGGAATTTAAATGGAGATTTCATTATTTGATTTTTAAGAACTTACACAGAGGAAATCAAGAGAAGCACAGAGGGTCACAGAGAAAATCCTCTGTGGAACTCTGTGACAGTCTGAGCAAAGTGAAAACCTCTGTGGAACTCTGTGTAACAAAAAATTAAATCTGATATCCTGAAAATTAAAATAAAAGGCAACCTAACCGGATATAGTAGCCAGCATATCCCTGAACTGATCGACAAGATTTCCATAATTATGCAGACTCCTCAGATCGCATTTTTCTGTCACTTCCGTTCCGACATACATCAGCTGATCGCCACGGAATTTGGTATACATGAAAATATCCTTCTTGATGTCGAACTTTTCCTTGTCGTCAATTACCTCCGAGTTTGTATCGATCACAAGAGGAGATAAGTTGAGGTATTCATCAATGGTCTTGAGCGATTTCATAAGCAGGACTGAGCTGCTTTCCGCATATTTTGTCTCCTCCAGCTCCTGGGCTTTAAATCCTGAATCGGAACTGCTGAGAACGTCTATGATGTGATTGAACTTTGCTGTCTGGTTCTTCGGATGTATGACCTTTATCTCCCTTACCGACACCAGCTTGTATTTGGCTATAAAAGCAAGCTTCTCAAGTATCAACGACAGCTTTTCTTCATATTCAACACAACGTTTTTCGATCTCCTCATTTGTGAGGTTTATCTGGTAATGACCTATCTCATTCCGTTCCGGAACCCAGAAATCGAGAGCAGCATAAAACTTCTTGTCGAAATTTTCACCCATCTCCGGCATAAACCAGGGAATTGCTTTTTCCTGCATGAATGTCCCGATAGCCCTGATGAGCCATGTATAGTTTCCCATACTCAGAACTGCAATCCTGTCGCCGAACTCTTTTTTAAATCCGTCGGTGAGGGAAAGATTTTTCTCCTTGATATCCTTCCAAAGCTGACTGATCATCAGGAAACTTATGAATTGCATGGTACGCTCGATGGTTTTGAAGATCTGATCAAGACGCATCCTGTCGAGCTGGCGCGTTGATGCGGAGAAGAGCCTCCGCAGCTCCACCCCGATAGGCCATGGGAAGCTTCTGATGATGAGGTCGCCGAGCAGACGGGGATCCATGGATTCTTCTTCTTCGTCATCGGCAACGAGCATTTTTTGCATCGATGGTTTGTATTTCAGCATCTCCTGAAACACTTTCTGGATTAAAAGTTCATTGGTTGCAGCCATAAAATCTGATTGTTTAAATTCAGGATGTAAAAATTAACACAATTTTAGCGGAATTGCAAATAAATCTTTGAACGGATGCACCCAAACCGCTCTAAAAGTAAGAACTCCCGCTGCTTCGCAGCACCCCCTGAAGGGAGTCTAAATTCCATTACAAACTAAGGTAAGTGGTGGGTTTTAGGCCCCCTTTAGGGGGCAATCATCAGCCAATTGGCTGATGATGGGGGTTTTTCCAAGCCACAACTTTTTTCTATCTTTATCGAAGTTTTTCCATCATGCCAACAGAATCACGATATTCCCGCCGCGGCGTTTCCTCACAGAAAGAAGAGGTTCATTCTGCCATAAAGAACATTGATAAGGGATTGTACCCGAATGCTTTCTGCAAGGTCGTTCCAGATCTTCTGGGCGGCGACCCGGATTACTGCAACATCATGCATGCCGACGGCGCCGGCACTAAATCATCGCTTGCATATGTATACTGGAAAGAAACAGGCGACCTGTCGGTATGGAAAGGGATAGCACAGGATGCCATCGTGATGAACCTCGACGATCTGCTCTGCGTCGGAGCTTATGATAACATATTGCTTTCATCCACCATCGGAAGAAATAAGAAACTTATTCCCGGCGATGTAATTGCTGAAATAATAAATGGTACCGAAGAATTCCTTAAAAAGCTGAGAGGACTCGGTATTGGTATTTATTCTACAGGCGGAGAGACTGCCGATGTGGGCGATATTGTCAGAACCATCATCGTCGATTCAACCGTTACTGCCCGCATGAAAAGACGCGACGTAATACTGAACAGCAATATTAAGCCGGGAGATGTTATTGTCGGGCTGGCATCTTACGGTCAGACCAGCTACGAAAATGAGTACAACAGCGGCATGGGAAGCAATGGCCTTACATCTGCCCGTCACGATGTGTTCGGCAAACAGATAGGGAAGAAATACCCCGAGAGCTTCGACAACTCTCTCTCTGAAGATGTTATCTATTCGGGGAAATTAAAGCTGACCGATCCCGTTAAAGGTGTTGATCTTAATGCCGGAAAACTTGTTCTGTCTCCAACACGCACATATGCTCCGGTAGTAAAAAAGATACTCGAAACAATAAGACCGGAGATACATGGCATGGTCCATTGTTCTGGAGGAGGACAGACCAAGATCCTGCATTTCATTGATAAACTGCACGTTGTAAAAGACAACCTTTTCCCGCTTGTTCCATTATTCAAAATAATTCATGAACAATCAGGCACCGGCTGGAAAGAGATGTACCAGGTTTTCAATATGGGCCACAGGTTCGAGATCTATACAAGTGAAAGAAATGCAGAAGCAATAATCAATATCGCCGGATCATTTAATCTCGAAGCACAAGTGATCGGTCATTGCGAGGCATCAGAAGGAAGGAAACTTACAATAGATTCAGACTTCGGAATATTTGAATATTAGGTTTTTGCTTTTTTACAGGCACCGATTGCAAATCGGCGCCAGCATTCTAGCATTCTTTTCCTGATCTTTCGCCTTCTCCCTTTCTCGCACTCCCGCTCTCACCCCCTCATTCTTTTTACCTTTGCACCATTGTGCCTTTGCACCGTTGTACCTTTTTCTTATCTTTGCCCCCTGAAATTTCAGGATATGGCAGAAAACATGATTCTTGAGAGGCTGAAAGGTGTGAAAACACGTTTCATAGAGGTGGGAGAGCTTCTTACCAGTCCCGACATTCTGTCGGACAAAGGATCTGCTTTCCAATGAGAAGGATGAGGAGATGAGGGAGATGGCAAAAGCAGAGCTCGATATGTTGAACGCCCAGTTAACGGATCTGGAAGAAGAGATAAGATGGCTTCTCATCCCTGCTGATCCGGAGGATGATAAAAATGCTGTTGTCGAGATCAGGGCAGGCACCGGCGGAGATGAAGCAAGCATATTTGCGGGCGATCTCTACAGGATGTATACAAAGTTTTTCGAGCTGAAAGGATGGAAGGCCGAGATAAACCGTTATTCTGAAGGCACTGCAGGCGGGTACAAGGAAATAGTAATGAGTGTCTCAGGCGATGGCGTTTATGGCCTTATGAAATATGAATCGGGCGTTCACAGGGTACAGCGCGTCCCTCAGACCGAAACACAGGGACGAATACATACATCTGCCGCTACGGTAGTTGTTCTTCCCGAAGCCGACGAATTTGATGTTGTGATAAGGAACGAAGACATCCGCAAGGATACGTACTGTTCATCAGGTCCGGGCGGGCAGTCAGTCAATACAACCTATTCGGCAATACGTCTAACACATGTCCCCACGGGTATAGTAGTTACTTGTCAGGATGAGAAATCACAGCTTAAAAACTACGACAAGGCTCTGGCAGAACTGAGGACAAGGCTTTATAACCTTGAATATCAGAAATATCTCGACGAAGTTTCTCACAAGAGAAAAACAATGGTCTCAACTGGCGACAGGTCTGCAAAGATCCGCACATATAATTATCCTCAGGGAAGAATGACCGACCACAGGATAAACTATACAGTATATAATCTTCCGTCTATTCTTGACGGGAATATCCAGGAGGTGATCGACAGGCTTCAGATGGCAGAAAATGCCGAACGACTCAAGGAAAATAACATTTAAAAAACCTGAAAATGAACCACTCGCAACTTTTCGACAACATAGTCCGGAAGAGATCGTTCCTCTGTGTCGGTCTCGATTCGGAGATTGAAAAGATACCTTCTTTCCTGAAGAAGCTTAATGACCCGGTTTTTGAATTCAATAAAAGGATCATTGATGCCACTCAGGAATACGCTGTAGCTTATAAACCAAATGTTGCCTTCTATGAATCACTTGGTTCTGATGGCTGGCTTTCGCTGGGAGCAACAGTAAGATATTTAAGAAAGAAATATCCGGAGATATTCATAATTGCTGATGCAAAGCGCGGGGATATAGGCAACACATCCAAAATGTATGCAAAGGCATTCCTGGAGAATATGCCCTTCGATGCAGTGACCGTAGCTCCCTATATGGGTGAAGATTCAGTTACGCCATTCCTTACTTATACTGATAAATGGGTGGTATTGCTGGCCCTTACTTCGAACAAAGGCGCTGATGATTTCCAGTATCACAATGAAGACGGCATAAAGCTTTTTGAAAGAGTGCTTACTGTCTCTCAGAAATGGGGATCAGTTAATAACCTTATGTATGTCGTTGGTGCCACACGTGCCGAAATGCTCAAGGATATCCGCAAGATAGTTCCTGATCATTTTCTTCTGGTTCCTGGTGTGGGAGCACAGGGAGGAAGTCTCGCCGAGGTTGCAAAATACGGAATGACAAATAAATGCGGACTGCTCGTAAATTCATCCAGAGGCATCATTTTTGCCGACAATTCGGAAAATTTCGACAAGATAGCCGGCGAGAAAGCCAGGGAAATGCAGATGGAAATGGAACGGTATCTGGCTGAAAGGAACCTGATTTAATTACTGGTAATCCGGGGAGATTGCTTCGTCGCTTCGCTCCTCGCAATGACGGTTTCTTTATTATGGCTTGTTTAAACTTAAACAAACCTGAAATGAGGAACCGTCATTGCGAGGAGGCACGCCTGCGGCGTGACGACGAAGCAATCTTTAATATTAACCACATACATAATAGAGGTAATATTCTTATCTTTATATCCTCGCTGTATAATTAATTCGTGCTCCCATGAAAGAAGAATTCCTGCATTACCTGTGGAAGTATGGTCTTTTTGATCATGAGAAATTAATTGACAATGAGGGCAATAGGATAAATGTTATAAATCCCGGTGAGTACAACCGCGATTCCGGCCCCGATTTCTTTAATACCAGGCTCAGGATTGCCGGTATGGAGTGGGCAGGGAATGTTGAGATACATGTCAGAGCTTCAGATTTCGATAATCACAGACATAACACTGATCCTGCATATAACAATGTCATTCTTCACCTGGTGGCAGAGAACGACAGAAAAGTATTCAATTCAAAGGGGGATGAAGTGATGACTTCCGTACTTGCATACGATCCGCAGGTGTATGATAAGTATCTGCACCTGGTCAATAATCCTTTTATAATTGCCTGTCAGACAGGGATTAATGAACTTGATCTGTTATATATCCGTCACTGGCTGGGTTCTCTTGTCATCGAAAGAATCCAGGAGAAATCGGAACAGATAATGAAAATATGCACAATGACCGGCAATGACTGGGAAGAGACATTCTACAGGTTGCTGTCACGTTATTTTGGTTTCAGGGTTAACACAGAACCTTTTGAATTGCTGGCTTCAGCGCTTCCTTTCAAAATAATAAGGAAACACGCCGATGATCTTTTCCAGATTGAAGCGCTTTTATTCGGAACAGCCGGCATGCTTGAGGAAGGACTCTTCAGGGAGGCGGTGAATGATAAGTATTATCTTGCCCTGATAAAGGAATACAAAATTCTTTCCGCAAAATATTCGCTTCATCCTGTCCATGGCTGGATATGGAAATTTGCCCGGCTCAGGCCTGCCAACTTCCCGACACTCAGGATCTCACAGCTGGCCGCCATGCTCTCGGTAACAGGAGGTCTCTTCTCCAGAACGCTGGAAGCCACGGATATAGCATCTCTGAGGAATCTTTTCGAAGTAACCGCATCGGAATACTGGAACGATCATTTTGTTTTTGGCAGAAAAAGCCGCAGTTATCCTAAGTGCACTGGCTCACAGGCCACAGATATCCTTCTGATAAATGCAGTTATCCCGGTGATTTTTGTTTATGGCAAATGCAGGGACTCGGCCGGGATATGTGAAAGGGCAATTTCATTTCTTGAGGATATTGGTCCGGAAGAGAATTCAATAATTGAAGAGTGGAAAACAGCAGGTATTGAAGCTGATTCTGCATTCATCTCGCAGGCACTTATTCAGCTGAGGAACTGTTACTGCAGGAAGAGAAGATGTCTCGATTGCCGGATCGGGGCGAAGCTGATCGGAATGGGGAAGACGTTGAAGAAGAGTGATGAGCTTATTTTGGAGCCATAAAGAAGAAGAGAGCGGGAGGGGGTGAGGGGGTGAGGGGGAGAAATTGACGAACATCTGAATTTGTTTGATTAACAGTCTAATAATTACACAAGCGAACGCAACGTTTGGTATTTCTTTTACGTCTTTTAATCAGACAACAGAAATTTTAAAGGATCATAAACGTTCATGAAATTGCAGGACTGTTGTAATAATTTTAATTTTTTTTAAGATTGTTTGATTTATTACATAAAAAAGCCTTATTTTTGCGTTCCAAAATTGGAGACTCGATTTATTTGTGGATTAACAACATTTTAGTAAGAGACATGTATTTAACATCAGAAAAAAAGCAGGAGTTATTCAAGTCATTCGGAACGTCAGATAATGATACCGGTACAGCAGAGGGCCAGATAGCGCTCTTCTCATACAGGATCAATCATCTTACTGAACATTTGAAAAAGAATAAAAATGATTTCAGTACCCAGCAGGCACTTATCAAGCTTGTAGGGAAAAGAAGAAGGCTTCTTGATTACCTGAGAGTAAAGGATATCAGTCGCTATCGCGAAATCATAAAAGCATTGAAATTACGCAAGTAGGGGGGAAAGGCAATTCTGAATTGCCTTTTTTCATACTATTTTTATGCAATCAATTTCAGAAATCACATTTATATTATAATCAATGTTTAAAGTAAAAGAGAAAACTATTGATCTCGGCGACGGGAGACAAATAGTATTGGAAACAGGAAGACTCGCCAGACAGGCTGACGGGGCTGTCCTTTTAAAAATAGGAAAAACCATGCTGCTGGCAACAGTTGTCGCAGCAAAAGAGGCAAAGGAAGATACTGACTTCATGCCTCTTTCAGTAGAATACAAGGAAAAATATGCATCTTCAGGCCGCTTTCCGGGCGGATTCCTTAAGAGAGAAGCAAGACCTTCCGATTACGAGATCCTTATCTCACGACTTGTCGACAGAGCCCTTCGTCCTCTCTTCCCTGAAGATTTTCATGCAGAGACTTTTGTCACAATAAACTTAATATCGGCCGATACTGATATAATCCCTGACGCACTCGCCGGCCTTGCCGCCTCGGCAGCGCTGACAATATCCGATATCCCGTTTAACGGACCTATTTCGGAGGTCAGGGTTGCAAGAGTGAATGGCAATTTCATTGTAAATCCAACTGCCACCCAGCTCAAGGAAGCAGATATCGACCTGATGGTTGGCGCCACCTACGAAAACATTCTTATGGTGGAAGGTGAGATGAAAGAGGTTTCTGAAGCAGAGATGCTTGAGGCACTGAAGCTGGCTCATGAAACAATTAAAATTCATTGCAAGGCACAAATGGAATTTGCCGAAGAACTTGGCACTACAGTTAAGCGCACTTATTGCCACGAAGTAAATGATGAGGAGCTTAAGAAAAAAGTCTGGGCTGAGACATACGACAAATGTTATCAGGTTGCAAAGAACTCTGCCGACAAGCATAACAGGCATGAGGCATTTGATGAAGTTATCAACGGGTTCCTTGCTCAGTTTAACGAAGAAGATTTCAAAGATGAGGCTCTTGTTAAAAGATATTATCACGACGTGCTTAAAGAAGCCGCAAGAAGGCTAGTCCTTGATGAACAGATACGTCTCGACGGCAGAAAACCAAATGAGATACGACCTATTGTCTGTGAAATCGATCCGCTGCCGGCAACACACGGCTCGGCGCTTTTCACACGCGGTGAAACACAATCGCTGACAACAGTTACTCTTGGTACCAAGCTCGATGAGAAGATCATTGATGAGGTTCTTAACCAGGGAACCGAAAAATTCACTCTTCATTATAATTTCCCGCCGTTTGCCACTGGTGAAGCAAAGTCTGCACGCGGAATCAGCCGACGGGAGATAGGTCATGGTAACCTTGCACACAGAGCGCTGAAGAATATGATGCCGCCCGATACGGAAAATCCTTATGCCATAAGAGTGGTCTCGGATATTCTCGAGTCTAACGGATCATCATCGATGGCGACAGTTTGTGCGGGGACGCTTGCCCTCATGGATGCAGGCATCCAGATCCGCAAACCGGTTTCAGGAATAGCAATGGGCCTTATAACAGACAAGGATTCCAGCAAATATGCTATTCTTTCGGATATTCTTGGCGATGAAGATCATCTTGGAGATATGGATTTCAAGGTAACCGGAACACGTGATGGCATTACTGCCACACAGATGGATATCAAGGTGGCAGGACTCTCATTCGAGATCCTTACCAAAGCATTAGACCAGGCAAGATCCGGAAGGATGCATATCCTTGATGTAATGACCAGAACGATTGCCGAACCACGTCCTGAACTCAAGCCTCATGCCCCAAGGATTGAAATGCTTTCAATTCCCAAGGATATGATAGGTGCTCTCATAGGTCCCGGCGGCAAGGTGATCCAGGAGATACAGCGCGTAACAGGCGCAACAATTGTTGTCGAGGAGGTTGATGGCCGCGGCGACGTGAATGTTTTTGGGGAGAACAAGGAGGTCATAACCGCTGCTGTTGACTGGATAAAGAAAATTGTAGCAGTGCCCGAAATCGGTCAGGTTTACAGAGGAAAAGTCAAGACGATTGTTCAGTTTGGCGCTTTTATAGAGATCCTTCCCAACAAGGACGGCCTTCTGCATATTTCCGAGATCGACTGGAAGAAAGTTCAGAAAGTAGAAGATGTACTTAAGGTAGGTGATGAAGTGGAAGTCAAGCTGATAGAGATCGATGCCAAATCAGGGAAGCTGAAACTCTCACGTAAAGTCCTTCTGCCGCGTCCTCCGAAGGAAGAGCGCGATCAGAAAAAACCTGACGAACAAAGTAAATAAATTCTTTAACCGCAAAGTACGCAAAGCTCCGTCCCAAAAAAATGGGACGGAGATAGGAACGCCAAGAGCGCAAAGATGATTCTGATAAAGATATTTCTTTGCGCCCTTTGCGTCTTTTCCTGCCTCAGCATTAGGTGAGTCAGGCTTAGCGGCCTTTGCGGTTAAATTTTATTTTTCTGGTCACCTTTTGATATTCTTGTTTCAATCTTTAAATTTGATCTTGAATATATTCTTAGGAAAAGAATGAAGATCAAATACAATTATGTGGTTATTGAGGGCAATATAGGTGCAGGCAAGACCACCCTGGCAACAAAAATATCGGAGCAGTTCAATGCGCGTCTCATCCTTGAGCATTTTGCCGACAACCCTTTTCTTCCGAAATTCTATAGCGATCCCGGTAAATACTCTTTTCCTCTTGAGTTATCCTTTCTTGCCAGCCGCTACAAGCAGTTGAAGGAGGAGCTGGTACCACAGGATCTGTTCAGAGCCTTCACCGTTGCAGACTATTATTTCATGAAATCGCTGGTTTTTGCGGCGTCAACGCTTGAGGGCGATGAATATAGTCTCTACAGGCAGATATTTTATATTATTTATGGTTCGCTTCCGAAGCCGGATATATTTGTATATCTGCATCTTAGTCCAGAAAGGTTGCTTAATAACATAGAAATGAGAGGCAGGAATTATGAAAAATCGATAACAAAAGAATATCTGCAAAAGATACAGGAAAGCTATTTTGCCTTCTTCAAACAGAATCCCGACAACAAATATCTGGTAATAGATATCGAAAATGTAGACTTTGTGGCCAATGAAAGCCAATACAGGAAAGTTGTCGATGCGATCTTTTATGATGAGTATCCGGCCGGCATGAATACGCTGATTTTATAAATATTTTGTGTAATTTAGCTGTTTCTCGTTCAATTTTTTTAGATTTGCATATAATTAGTAACTTGTATTAACTAAAGATCGTAAACAAATAACTCTTTTTACTATGAAAAAAATCAGAAGCTATTTTATCCTTATCCTGGCCGCAGTTCTTATGACCGGCTGTAGTGGTCTGAATAAAATGAAGAAAAATGCAGGCCTGATAAAGTATGAAGTCACCCCACAGGTGCTTCAGACAGATGCAGGCGTTGTTCCTGTTGCTATTAAGGGTGTCTTTCCTGCAAAATATTTTGACAAGAAGACTACCGTTACAGCTACCCCAGTACTTACTTATGACGGAGGTGAAACCCCTTATGATGCTGTTGTGCTTCAGGGTGAAAGTGTTCAGGCAAATAATACCTCGATCAGTTACAACGGCGATAATTTCAGTTATTCCGGAACTGTTCCATACAAGGATGCAATGAAAGTTTCAAAGCTTGTTCTGAAAGCAAAAGCCGTAAGAGGCTCCAAGAGCCTTGATTTTGATCCGGTTCCGCTTGCTGATGGAGTAATTGCAACTTCTACTCTTGTCATGAAACATGGCAAAACCATTACAATGAAGGATAATTTCGTAAGAATAGTTCCTGAGAATAAGATGGCCGACATCAACTATGTGATCAACAAGTTTGATATCCGCCCGACAGAACTTAAGGCTGAAGATGTTATCGCTATCAAGGATTATATCAAGGCTGTTTCTGCCGATCCAAACTACCAACTAAAATCTGCAGCTATCAGCTCTTATGCTTCTCCCGACGGAAAATTTGACCTGAACGAAAAACTATCAGGCAACAGGGGCACTTCCGCTGATAAATTCATCAAGAAGGAATTCGAAAAGATAGAAGCTGCAAAAGCCGAGGGTTTCTTCAATGCAACAACAACAGCAGAAGACTGGGATGGTTTTAAAACTGAAGTTGAAAACTCAAATATCCAGGACAAAGACCTGATCCTTCGTGTTCTCTCAATGTACGCCGATCCTGAAGTGCGCGAAAAAGAGATCAAGAACATGGCAGCAGCTTTTGAATCGCTGAAAACCGACATCCTTCCGAAACTAAGAAGGTCAAAGATGATCATCAATGTTGATAAAATCGGACGCAGCGATGAGCAGATCCTTGCACAGGCCAAATCAGACCCTAAGGTTCTCAGCCTGGAGGAAATGCTTTATGCAGCCACTCTTACTACCGATAATAATGAAAAACTTGCATTCTACACAGCTGCTCTCGAAGCTTATCCAAAATGCATACGTGCTGCAAATAACATAGGTGTTGCCCTTATTTCTCTCGGCAAAGCTGATGACGCGATAACCGCTCTGGTAAACGCACAGGCTATCAACAACAACGACGTTGTAAAGAATAACCTTGCAGCAGCTTATATGGCAAAAGGCGACCTGGTAAAAGCAGGTGAGATATATAAGTCAATGGCAACAGCTTCAACGGAATCAAAATTCGGTCTTGGCGTCATAGCTATTACGGAAGGCAAATATGATGATGCAGTTAATTTCCTTGGTACAGACCCTTGCTTCAACCTTGCTCTTGCACAGCTCTGCAAAGGCGATGTCAATAAGGCAAAAGTTACTCTCGATGCAATGAAAGAAAATTGCAAAGGAAGGGCTCCTTATCTGAAAGCAGTTGTTGGCGCACGTCTCGACGACAGAGATTATATGCTCAATGGACTCCGTGAATCTGCAGGTATCGATGCTGCATGGAAAGCTTATGCAAAAACTGATCTCGAATTAGCTAAATACTGGAACGACGACACATTCAAGTCGGCTGTTCAGTAATAATCGATAGAAGTATATTAAAAAGAGACTGCCGGGAGGTGGTCTCTTTTTTTATTCATCTCCCACAACACTATCCCCGCGCTTACTGCAATGTTGAATGAATGTTTGGTGCCGAACTGTGGAATCTCGACCACGTAATCGCATTCGTTTATAATCGCCTGATCGACACCGTTAACCTCATGTCCGAAGACCAGTGCATACTTTTTTCCGGGTTCGGATATAAAATCGCCGAGGCTTATTGATCCTTCAGCCTGTTCTATCCCGATGATCTTATATCCCCGTGATTTCAGCTCTTTTATGGCTTCGGCAGTATGACTGAAATATTTCCATTCCACCGATTCCGTGGCTCCCAGGGCAGTTTTCTGTATCTCGCGGTGAGGAGGACGGGCAGTTATGCCGCAGAGATAAATGCTCTCCGTTAGAAAAGCATCGGCAGTACGAAATACAGATCCTACATTGCTGTGGCTCCTGATATTGTCAAGAACAATGATGAAAGGCGATTTTTCCGATTCCCTGAACTGGCTGACGCTTTTCCTTCCGAGTTCCCTGTTTTGAAGCTTGCGCATTCTTTTTTGTCACGAAAATAGATAAAAAATCTTTTTAATATTGTATTTTGGAAACAGTGATACTTTGATAAAGCATAAACTCCTCTTTAAAAACTCAGGTATATGAATATTCACGAATTCCAGGGGAAATCGATACTGAAAGCATACGATGTCGATATCCAGGAAGGTTTTGTAGCTGAAACTCCCGATCAGGCAATGATGGTAGCCGGCCAGCTCAGGGAAAAGACCGGCACGCAGTTTTTTGTTGTAAAAGCCCAGATACATGCCGGAGGCAGGGGCAAGGGAGGTGGTGTGAAAGTTGCAAAATCAATCGAAGAAGCAGGAGAACTGGCTTCAAAAATGATCGGCATGCAGCTCATCACTCCACAGACCGGACCTGCAGGCAAAAAAGTGAAAAGGGTGCTTATTGCCCAGGACGTATATTATAAAGGAAATTCAGATATTAAAGAATACTATATCAGCATTTTGTTGAACAGGAATGTAAGTCGATACACAATAATGTATTCATCCGAAGGCGGCATGTCAATCGAGGAGGTGGCTGAGAAAACTCCGGAAAGGATATTCACTGAAGAAATTGATCCCGGTATTGGCCTTCAGGCGTTTCAATGCCGCAACATAGCATTTAACCTTGGCCTGTCAGGCGATGCATTTAAGAATATGCAGAAATTCCTTGCAGGCATATATGAAGCATTCACAGGATGTGATGCCCAGCTTCTTGAGATAAATCCTGTTCTCAGGACCAGCGATAACAAGATACTTGCCGTCGATTCGAAAGTGGTGCTCGACGACAATGCTCTTTTCAGACATCCTGACCTTGCTGAGATGCGCGACCTTAACGAAGAAGATCCTGTTGAGGTGGAGGCAGGCAAAAGCAACCTCAATTTTGTTAAGCTCGACGGAAATGTAGGTTGTATGGTAAATGGAGCCGGCCTTGCCATGGCCACAATGGACATTATCAAGCTGTCGGGCGGCTCTCCTGCAAATTTCCTTGATGTGGGTGGCGGCGCCAATGCAAAAACAGTGGAAGCAGGCTTCAGGATAATCCTCAAGGACCCTGCAGTCAAAGCAATACTTATAAATATTTTCGGAGGCATAGTACGATGCGATCGCGTTGCCAACGGCGTCGTGGAAGCATATAAAACAATCGGAAAGATCAATGTCCCGGTCATCGTAAGGCTCCAGGGAACAAACGCCGAAGAGGCAAAAGCAATAATCGACAATTCAGGTCTGAAAGTATATTCCGCGTCCACATTCCAGGATGCTGCAGATAAAGTGAAGGAGGTGATAGGTGGCTAGGAGGATAAAGGTAAAACCTCTGGGATGGACACTCCTGTCAGTAATCTCTGTTCTTGTTGCTTTTATTATTGTCTCCGCTGCCAGCCCTAAAGACAAAAATGAGGGCTTCCGTTATTTTATCACAAAAACTTTTGGCCGGGAATGCATCTCATACAGGCAACCGATCTACAGCAGAAAGCTCAGGGATATGCTTCCCGATTACATCGCAAGGTCAAGCGCTGCCGGCATCAAGAAATGCGCCAATAAAGGAGAACTATTAAAAATGGCTGTAAGGGGAGAGGTCAGGCGGGTCAGGGACGGAAGAGGATATGAAATAGAAGATCTTTCGTACAGCTATCCTTATCTTACAAAGGATGGCAAAGCTCTTCTGAAAGAGATCGGCAGACGATTCAGAAAAAAGATCTCAGGAACAAAACTGCGCGGATCCGATTTCAGGATCACATCAATGACGAGGACTGAAGAGATAACCAGGAAGCTCAGGAGCGCAAACTCAAATGCATCGGATAATTCGCCTCATTATCATGGTAATGCATTCGATATCAGCTATGTAAGGTTCTCGGCAGATAAATGGTTTGTGACAGATTGTGATAAATATTATCTGAAAGAGGCGTTAGCCGAAGTAATATGGAAGCTGAGAGAGGAGAAAAAGTGCTGGGCCACCTATGAGATCAACCAGGGTTGTTTTCACGTTGTAGCCAGGTAGGAAAAGTATACATTAACCTGAAAAACCTATCTTTCTGTGTCTGCCGTCGCAATACGGCTTTTTATCGCTGGCACCGCAGCGGCATATCGATATCATCCCATCTTTTATCTCTTTACCAGCTCCGCCCTGTACCAGGGTGAAAGTACCTGAAATAACCAGCGGCCCATTTGGCATAACTTTTACAGTAACCAGTTTCTCTTTTACAGTCAGCCTGTCATCTTCCATAAGTTCCGGTCGTCTGAATTTTATATGATTTGACTGATCGCTTCCGACCTCCCTGTTCTTTTCCTCATCATTCCATTTCCATGCAAGAGCTTCTGTAGGACACAGATTCACCACTTCTATGATCCTGTCAGTGGTGGATCCTTTCATATCGACCCAGGGTCTGCGGCTGGGATCAAAAACCTCTATGAGCTCCCTGTAACAATATGATGCGTGGACACAGGCCGACGGTTTCCAGTAAACGGATATCTCCCCGTTAGTATATTTCCTTTCATCCGTAAGCGATTTGTCTCTTTCCATTCCTGACCTGCACTAAATAGTTAATTGCTTGCAATTTAACAATTTTTGTGATTTATATCAGATATAGTGATATGTCGAATACATATATTTGCACCTTTATTTTTTATAATTGAACCGGGGAAATTTATTAATTTTCATTGTTTTAGGATAGGAAAAATGAGGGGGAGAAACTCTGTAATGAATAACAGATTAATCATTTACTTTTTTCAGATAATGCTGTTTCTGGTTATTTCACTGAGCGCCTCAGCTTCGGTGATCCCGGGTACAGCTGTCACTTCATCACCATCGACCTACGTGCTGTCAACAGGATATTTGCATCTGCTGCTGACATTCCTGGGTGCGCTGGTGATTGTCTGTGGATTGATAATTTTCTTTTCATACAAACTAAGGAGGGTAAACAGGGAGCTTTCGGAAAGGAACAAGCAGGTTGAAGAGATGAACAGCAACCTCCAGAAAGCCAATAATGAGCTTACTCTTCAGAAAGATATGCTTGCAAGGAAGCATTATGAGTCCGACAAATTCTTCAAGATTCTTCTTCAATCTGCGAATGACGGGATCTCTTATTATGATAAAGACTGGAACCTTAAGTTTTCCAACTCGGCATTTTATTCTCTTATAGGATACGACAGGGAGTCGTACCATAAGGAGGATGCCTCAATTTTCATTCATCCTGACGACATCGGATTCCTTGAGAACAGGATTGAAACACTCAAGACGCAGGGCTTTCATGAGAGTGAGCTGAGGCTCCGTCATAAAGAAGGCCATTATGTTTTTCTGTCATCAAGATCCGTCACAATAAAAGACGAATTCGGCGAAATAATCGGGGCACTTACTGTTTCACGGGATATAACAAAAATGAAACAGGTACATCAGGATCTTTTAAAAGCCAACATTGAAGCTGAGACGAGCAGCAGACTGAAGAGCAGTTTCCTTGCCAATATATCCCACGAGATACGAACACCACTGAACAGCGTAGTTGGATTCTCAAATCTTCTTCTTTCAAATGACCTAACCAGGGAAGTCAAGGAAGAATATATTGAACACATAAATCATAACAGCGAAAAGCTTCTTCAGATAATAGGTGACATCATCGACCTTTCGAGACTTGAAAGTTCACAGATAGAGATCACCTATGAGGAGGCATCAATGAATGAAATTGTTAATGAGGTTGTTAATGAAGCCCGCCAACAGATAAAGAGAAATGAGAAGCCGATAATCCTGAACATGAAGAACCATCTGGGCGAAAACAGCGACCTCATTTTTACGGATAAGATTTGGCTTAAGCGGGTTTTGAGCCATCTTATGGATAATGCAGTGAAATTTACGCTCGATGGATCTGTTGAGCTGTCATATTATAAGGAAAATGAAAACCTCTACTTCAAAATAAAGGATACCGGAATAGGCATCAAAAAGGAAAACCTGGGACGAATATTTGAGGAGTTCAGGCAGGAAATTGACGGTCATCACCGTCCCTTTGAAGGTTTGGGCATCGGGCTGACTCTTGCCAAGGAAGTAGTCGAAAGAATGGGAGGAAAGATATATGTTGTGTCTGAAAAAGGTATTGGTTCTGAATTCACCTTCTCAATACCTTATCGTCCGGCAGGAAGCACCAGGAGCAAGCTCAGATCAATGATAGCGGACCAGGCTTCGGCGCCAATTAACTGGACATCAAGGAAATGCCTGCTGGTCGACGATAACAAGGATGTACTCTTATACCTGAGCAGGATACTTCTTGATACCGGGATCTCCATTATGACTGCCCGTTCCGGAGCAGAAGCAATCGAACTACTAAGCAAAACCCACGACATTGATGTTATCCTTCTCGATATGCAGATGCCGGAAATGAACGGCATTGAAGTGACCAAAGAGATAAGGAAGATCAGAAAGGATATACCGATCATTGCACAAACAGCATTCATCTTCGAGGATGACAAGGATATCATTCTTGAAGCCGGCTGCGATGCCTGCCTTATCAAACCCATCCGCCAGGAGCATTTGCTGACGGTTATGAGATCGTTTTTAAAGTCGAATTAAGATTCCTTTTTTCTTATTACATTGCATGTAACTTCCATTACATGCCAACCCTTTTTGCAGATATAATCCTGCCTGTTGCAGTGAAGGGACGCTTCACCTACAGCATCCCGGAAAATCTTGCCGGTATTGTAAGTCAAGGAGTGCGGGCAACTGTCCAGTTCGGAAATAAAAGATTGTATTCAGGCATAATCTGCCGCATTCATGACAAGATTCCTGATCTTAAAAATATAAGGCCTTTAATGGAGGTAGCAGATCCTGAACCAGTTGTTAATGATATTCAACTCAAATTCTGGGAATGGATATCAGAGTATTACATGTGCCTTGAAGGAGAGGTGATGAATGCATCCGTGCCGTCGGCAATGTTCCCTGAAGGAGTGGCTTCATCTCCCATGCAGGAGAAATATAAACCCAGGGAAGAGACATTCGTTTTACTGGCAAGGAACTTCTCCGATGAAGAACTTAACAGCCTGCTTGATAAAATGAAGAATGCTCCAAAGCAAGCTGAGCTTATCAACTCATACCTTTATATAACAGGATACACCTCAGGTTCGGATATAACACCAGTCAGAAAATCGCTGTTGCTTAAAGAGTCATGTTCTGCGCCAGGTATTATAACCTCACTCGAAAAAAAGGGAATACTGAGATCGGTATCCCTCGAAGTGGGACGATTGAAACAATTTGATGATCAGAAGGAACCTCTAAGGGAGCTGAGCGACCTCCAGAAAGCGGCATTCGAATCAATTAAAAAGCATTTTGAGGAAAAGGAAATAGCACTGCTTCATGGTGTAACCTCAAGCGGCAAAACGGAGGTATATATTCATCTTATCGAGGAACAACTGAAAAAGGGGAAGCAGGTTCTTTATATGCTTCCGGAAATTGCCCTTACTGCGCAGATCATCCTGAGGCTTCAGAAACATTTCGGGGCAGTGACAGGAGTGTACCATTCCCGATTCAACGACCAGGAAAAAGTTGAGATATGGAAGAGAGTGGCAGATAAAAACCCGGACACAGGCTACAGGCTTATCCTGGGAGTGCGTTCGTCAGTATTTCTTCCTTTCAATAACCTCGGGCTTGTGATAGTCGATGAGGAGCACGACGGCTCATACAAACAACACGATCCGGCACCGCGATACCATGCACGCGATTCTGCAATTATTCTTGCAGGGTTTCACGGGGCAAAGACACTGCTTGGATCTGCTTCACCTTCGATAGAAAGCTATTTCAATGCTGTTTCGGGTAAATACGGGATCACTGAATTAAAGGAAAGATACGGGTTTATTAAACTGCCGGAGATAATTGTCGCCAACACTCGTGAAGCCTACAGGAAAAAACTAATGGTCTCGCATTTCACTCCTGAACTGCTCAATGCAATGGATGGGGCTCTCAGCAGGAACGAACAGATCATTCTCTTCCAGAACAGAAGAGGATTCTCACCTTATATAGAATGCCCCGAATGCGGATGGATACCGGTATGTACACAATGCGCTGTTAACCTTACCTGGCATAAGAGCATAAACAGGATGGTGTGTCATTATTGCGGGTATACCGCAGCCATTCCTTCAAAATGTGAGAGTTGCGGATCACCGGGACTTGCAACGCGAGGTTTCGGAACTCAAAAGATCGAAGATGAAATAAAGATCGTTTTTCCTGATGCCAGGGTGGGAAGGATGGATCAGGATACTACCAGGAGCAGGAACTCATTCAACAGGATCATAAAAGCCTTTGAAGATCACCAGACAGACATCCTCATCGGCACACAGATGATCTCTAAAGGTCTTGATTTTGAAAATCTTACAGTGGTTGGCATACTCAATGCCGACAACCTGCTGAACTATCCTGACTTCAGGGCACATGAAAGAAGTTTCCAGCTTATGGAACAGGTAAGCGGCAGAGCCGGAAGAAGAAAAAAACAGGGAAGAGTTATCATTCAGACATCAGATCCGGCAAATAAAATCATAAGACTGATGTTGAGGCATGATTATGCAGGGATGTATAAAATGCAGACACAGGATCGCATGACATTTAACTACCCGCCGTTTTGCAGGATGATCAGGATCAACCTCAAGCACAAGGAGAGGGCTGTTCTCAACTCATTTGCAGATATTCTCGGGAATGACCTCAGGAGCATGTTCGGGAAGAGGATCCTAGGACCGGAATATCCGGTGATATCGCGTATCCAGCTGTGGTATATCAAAACCATCCTTATCAAGGTTGAGAAGGAAAAGCCGCTGGCAAAGGCCAAGGCAATGATCATGGATGCGGTTGAGAAACTCGGAAAAGAGAAAGGAGCAGGAGGGTCGAGAATTGCGATCGATGTCGATCCGTATTAAACGGTGCAGAGATACAACCGTGGTTATAAAAGAGGGGGAGAGGGCGAGAGGGGGGGAGAAGTTACGTATTTAAAAATCCCGTGGGATGGGTTGCCTTAAAAAGTTACTAAATTTGACTATTTAAATAACTTCTATGAAAATTGAAGTATCAAACGGTGAGATAATCGATAAACAAACTATTATCCAGATAAAACTTGAACGCATTAAGGATAAAGCCAAGCTGGAGAACCTGAAAAAAGAATTTGATGAGCTTACGAAGGTGACCTCTTCAATACTAAAAACTGATGATCCTCTGTATATGGCCCTATATAAAGTTAACTGTGAATTGTGGGACATAGAGGATCATATCCGCGACCTTGAGCGGAAAAAGGACTTCGGAAAGGATTTTATTGAAACTGCACGGTCGGTCTATATAAAAAATGACAGGCGCGCTGAACTGAAAAGAGAGATAAATATCAAAACCTCATCAGGGCTTATCGAGGAAAAATCGTACGAAAAATACTGAGATGCATCTTCTTGTCATAAGGACATCAGCAATGGGCGATGTAGCTCTGACAACACCGGTAATCCGCGGGTTCAGATCGCAATATCCTGATGTAAAGCTCACAGTGGTTACCAGATCGACATATGAGCAATTTTTTTACTCAATTAAGGATTGTGATCTTTTTTTCTCCGATTTTAAAAAAAGGCATAGTGGTTTTTTTGGCATCCTGAGGCTTTATCGGGATCTTAAACGAAAAGGCAGAATCGACCGTGTTATTGATCTGCACGACGTCCTGCGAACCAAGATCCTCAGGTTGTTTTTCAGGATGACAGGAATTCCGTGCGATGTGATCGACAAAGGCAGAAAAGAAAAGAGAGAGATCATTAAAGGCAGATCGCGGATCAGGCTGAAACATTCAGTCGAAAGGTTTTGTGATGTCTTTGCAAATGCAGGATTTCCGGTTGAGCCGGCAGATACTCCATGCATCCTTCACTCCGCAGAGGCTCTTTCTGAAGTATCGGGATTGCAGTTCAACATGGATGATCTGAACATAGGAGTGGCACCCTACACACGTCATGCTATCAAAACATGGCCGGAGGAGAAAATACTAAAGCTACTGAAACTTATTTCTGCTGAGCGCAACATAAAAGTCTGGCTTTTCGGGGGATTTGGTGAAAAGCAAAAACTTGAAAAATTCGCAACGCAATTTCCGGATTCTTATGTAGTCACGGGCACGATGAGCCTTGCTGGCGAGCTGGCGCTCATGGGACGGCTCGACATGATGATCTCCATGGACTCTTCAAATATGCACATGGCAGCTCTTGTTGGAACCAGGGTTATATCAATATGGGGAGCCACCGATCCGCTCTCCGGCTTTTCAGCCTGGCAGCAACCCGATGAAAATGCTATTAGAATCCCTGTCGGAGAGCTCGGATGCAGGCCATGCACGGTATTTGGCAAAGGCACATGCCGTCGCAAAGACCTTGCATGCATGAACTGGCTGACGCCGGAGAAAGTGTTTGAAAGACTTGTCAATTTGAAAATTATTTAATTTGGAAATTTGAAAATGGTTTATAATCTGGGAAATAGCTGGCGCGGATTTGGCTTCGCCGAGTTCGCAAAGATCGAGATACAATTTCCGCTGGCGCGGATTTGGCTTCGCCGAGCTCGCAAAGATCGAACTACAAGTTCCGCTGGCGCGGATTTGCAATCCGTGCCTTTGCTCGGTTGCAATCCGTGCCTTTGCTCGGTTGTAATCCGTGCCTTATATCTCTTCCTCTTTATAATTTTAATTCCGGCAGGATGTAAACAGCTTGAAATTAAAAGAGATTTTGATCCCGTTGAGCTTGTGAATCCGTTAATGGGAACTGATTCGGATTACCGGCTTTCGAACGGTAACACCTATCCTGCCATTGCGCTTCCATGGGGCATGAATTTCTGGACACCCCAGACGCGTTCTATGGGAAACGGCTGGACATATGCCTATGATGACAATAAAATAATGGGCATCAAGCAGACGCACCAGCCGAGTCCGTGGATTAATGATTATGCAGCTTTTTCGCTGATGGCCGAAACAGGAAAGGTAAAAATCCGGGAAGATGATAGAGCATCGTGGTTCTCACATAAAGCAGAGATTGTAAAGCCATATTATTACAGCGTATACCTTGCTGATTATGATGTTACTGCAGAAGTGACACCTACGGAACGCTCTGCAATTTTCAGATTTACCTTTCCGGAAGGCGATTCTTCCTTTATACTTCTTGATGCTTATAACAGGGGATCCATGGTAAAGATAATCCCCTCTGAAAGAAAGATTATCGGCTATTGCCGTAACAACAGAGGAGGAGTTCCCGCAAATTTCCATAATTATTTTGTAGCTGTATTTGACAGGGATTTCTCTTCCGCCTGCACATTTCATGGCGACACTCTTGCACCTGGTATTCTTGAACAGGAAGGGTATCATGCAGGTGCCGTTATTGGTTTTAAAACAACTGAAGATGAAAAGGTAAATGTCCGTATCGCATCTTCATTCATCAGTCCCGCCCAGGCAGAACTTAACCTGAAGCGTGAAACTGAAGGCAAAGATTTTGATATGGTGAAAAAAGAAGCAAAGAAAAGATGGAACAGTGAACTGGGACGGGTCAGGGTTGAAGGAGGCACAAGTGACCAGCAGAGGACATTCTATTCGAGCCTCTACAGGATGATACTTTTCCCTCGCGGATTTTATGAGATCAACGAAAATGATGAGGTAGTTCATTACAGTCCCTATAATGGTAAAATTCTTCCGGGCTATATGTACACCGACAACGGTTTCTGGGATACTTTCAGGGCTCTCTTCCCATTTACAACAGTGATGTACCCGGGGCTCAATGCAAAAATCATGGAAGGTCTGGTGAACACATACAAGGAGAGCGGCTGGCTGCCTGAATGGGCCAGTCCGGGTCACCGCGACTGTATGATAGGATCTAATTCGGCATCGCTTATTACCGATTCATACCTGAAGGGCATCAGGGGATATGACATTGAAACGCTATATGAGGCAATAATAAAAAATACTAAAAGTGTCGGCCCGCTTTCATCGGTAGGCAGGCTCGGCGCTGATTATTACAACAGGCTTGGCTATATACCATATAATACAGGTATTAACGAAAATGTGGCGCGTACGCTCGAATATGCCTATGCCGATTTCTGTATCTCGAAGCTGGCTGAGGAACTCGGCAAGCCTCAGGCGGAAATTGACCTGTATGCAAAACGCGCGATGAACTACAAAAATATCTTTGATCCGGGCAGGAAGCTTATGCGCGGACGAAATGAGGACGGAACCTTCCAATCTCCTTTTAGTCCATACAAATGGGGCGATGCTTTCACCGAGGGCAACAGCTGGCACTATACCTGGAGCGTTTTCCAGGATATTGAAGGTCTGATAAGCCTGATGGGAGGAAGAGAAGCTTTTGTTGCAAAGCTTGATTCAGTTTTTGATGTTCCTCCGGTTTTCGATTATTCATATTATGGATCGGTGATTCATGAGATCAGGGAAATGCAGATCATGAACATGGGCAACTATGCACATGGCAATCAGCCCATTCAGCACATGATATACTTATATAATTATGCCGGAGAGCCCTGGAAGACGCAATTCCATGTCCGCGAAGTTCTTGATAAGCTTTATAACTACACGCCTGACGGATATTGCGGCGATGAGGATAACGGACAGACGTCGGCATGGTATGTATTCTCAGCACTTGGCTTTTACCCGGTAACTCCGGGTACAGGAGAATATGTTCTGGGCTCTCCGTTATTCGACAGGGTGACACTCTATCTGGAAAATGGAAAGCGGTTCGTTGTGGAATCGAAAGACAATGGCAGCGATAAAGTATATGTAGAGAAGGTAAAGCTGTTTGGCAAGGAGCTGGAGAAGAACTATATTACTCATGATGAGATCATGAAAGGAGGACAGCTGTTGTTTAAGATGACTTCGGAGCCGGATAAGAGTCGTGGGACTAAAGAGGAGGCTTTTCCTTATTCGATGAGCAGGGAGAAATAGTTGATACGTTTAAATTTTTTGTTATTTTTGTGCCGCTTAGATTAGTCCGTCTTCGCCAAGGCTTCGGCGGACAAAGCGGGGTGTGGCGCAGTTGGTAGCGTACTACGTTCGGGACGTAGGGGCCGGAAGTTCGAGTCTTCTCACCCCGACCACAGGGTAACTGGAAATCAATCAGTTACCCCTTTTTTGTACCGATTTTGTACCGAAAATGATATTACATAAAACATCACTTCGCTTTTCCATTTATTTTTCATAAATTTGGATTGAAACGCTCGCTGCGTTTAATTGATAGATCTTTTAGAACTTCTGAATTGGAAATCACAGATTGTGATACCATTTGATTATGAATAATTTACCCATACCAAAAGAAGAAAGTATTTCGAGCCTCATACATATAATTCGTGGAGAGAAAGTGATGCTTGACTTTGATCTGGCAACGCTCTACAGTGCGGAAACCAGAACTTTAAAACAAGCTGTAAAAAGAAACATTAAGAGATTTCCTGAAGATTTTATGTTCGTTTTAAGTGCAAGTGAATGGAAGGAGGTTATCACAAATTGTGATAACCTCGGCGCAATTAAATTTTCACCTTCACGCCCATTTGCATTTACAGAACAAGGGGTAGCTATGTTATCAAGTATATTAAACAGTGAAAGGGCAATTTCTGTAAATATTCAGATTATCAGGGTATTTACAAGAATGAGAACTATGATCGAATCTCATAAAGATATTCTTAAGAAACTTGAAATGTTAGAAAAGAAAGATATTGAACTCGATGAGAAAGTAACACTCATATTTTGTTAATTATCAATAATATAAAAACACATTTTACAAGTTAATGAATCACTATTGTTTCTGGACATGTAATTGAAACAAGTCCATTTTTATGTTGAAACAGGATTTTATATCAAAGATTCATATAGATAAAAAGCTAAACTCCGGAATAGATCGTTTGAAACCAATTATACTGATAATTATTATTATACCGCCAGCGATCTATTGTATAGTGAAAGCTGTTTTATTTGAATACTTTATCAACCTCAGACAACATCAGTCTGGCCTGATCCTGAAAATAAACATTCCAGGGATAGGTATTCCCTGATTTGTGAGGGTCCTGGGCTAAAACCCAGTTTAAGTCGTCCACATATCCATCTTTATTTCCTGTGAGGCTATAGAGGTATCTTGCCCTGCCCCAGCGGTTAACCAGGTAGCCGGGACCTGCCTTAAAGGCTTTTTCGAATTCTTCGGCAGCTTTTGTTTTACTGCCTCCAAATTTCTCAGGTACTGCAATTAAATAAATGGCACGGGAGAAATAATTGCCTCCGCCCGCCCATTCAGGATCCAGCGAATCAATCCGGGCAATTACAAGCTCATTTTTTATTACGATCTTAGTATTAAACAACCGGCCAAACTTGCTTATACATTCCTTAAAGTAATAAAAACGTGCAGTGTACCAGTATCCCATAGCATCAATATACTGTTTGTCAAGCTGATTGACAGCATCCCATATCTCAACATCATTTTCAACCTGTTGCTTAAACGAGGGATTGAGATACATGGCCTTTTCACAATATTGAATGGCTTCCTTATAATGGTATTTCTTATCCTTAATCTTTTCACTATAGGCTGCTCCCATTAATATATTATAGTTACCAATACGCCAGAGGGCTTCATAATTCCAGGGATCAGCATCCACAACGAGTTTCAGCGCTTTGACCAATTCCTTTACCTGTTCTCCTGTAGAAGCGGTTTTCTCCAGTTCAAGCGCTTTCTTGAACAGCAGCGTAGCATCACCACTTTTCGGCGAAAGATCAGTATCTTCCCATCCGGGATTAAATGATGCACATGATGAAATGATTAAAAACAAGGCTGTTATTACAATCTTGTAATGTCTTTTCGCAGGAGTTTTCATAATTGTTTTATTGTTTTTACAAATAAGAAAAAGAGTAAAGAGAATATTATCGCCCGGGAAAAATATGATTCCTCTGTTATAAAGAAAGGCAACTTCAAAATTGTTCTCCTAAATTATAAATTATTTTTTACCTTAGATAGAGTTATTTCAAATTATGCATGCATATAAACGAGTTTTATTAAAAGCAACAAAAGACATGTTAAAACATCGGGGTAAATTGCTTATCAATACTTTAAAATAAGAATTACATGAAAATAGTAGCTTTTGGAGCATCCTATAGCAAGCAATCTATCAATAAGTGTTTTGCAGGTTACGCTGCAAGACAATTCAATAGTGCCGAAACAGAAGTACTGGATTTAAATAACTACGAACTTCCACTATTCACTGTAGACGCTGAATCGGAAATTGGGGTTCCGGAAAATGCAAGATCATTTCTTGATAAACTTGAATCAGCAGATTTACTTGTTATTTCAATGGCAGAGCACAACGGTAGTTATACAGCTGCCTTCAAGAATCTGTTTGACTGGACATCGAGAATAAAAGCCAATATATTTGAAGGCAAGAAAATTTTTTTGCTGTCTGTTTCTCCGGGGAAACGAGGTGGGATAAGTGCTTTGGAGGCTGCCAGAAGTCGTTTTCCATGGCATGGTGCAGAAATAATCGGCGCCTTTTCATTACCATATTTTAGCGAGAATTTTAACCCTGAAAGTGGAATAATAGATCAGGAATTGAATAACCAGTTTAAATTAACTATCTCATCCGCCCAAAAAAGGTTACTGATCAAATAATGGATATTATAAGTGGTCTTCCCCTGTCTACTAACAGTCAAACTTTTATACTGAACGGCGAAATATTGTATAAATATTTTTTGTACTTTTCATTTCATAACACAAATAAACCCTTATACCATGGCACGCGAAGTCAACACCACACAGCCTTATTCCGACAAGCTTGTAAAGCTGATACCCACGGAAATAATAGGCGCATATATGGTTTTATCGAATATTCTGGGCTCCGCTGCAGGAAACATCCAGACATCAGTGAAGCCATTTCCTGTTACAGATAACGATCTGAAACCCATTCTTTTACAGGTCGTTTTCTTTGTCCTGCTAATCCTTACTCCTGTTTACCTGAAAAAGATCAGCAAAGTCAATAATGTCACACAGCTGATCGTGACGACAGTCTCGTTCATCATCTGGGTGTATACCCTCGGCGGACCGTTTATTGTCTGGGGAATATATTACTCGCTGATAGGATCTGTGGTTCTGGTTCTCTGGTCGGTGATAATACCGTTATTTGTTCCGGCGAAGTAGATCGAGCAGGCCAGGCAGGGCTCCTGGCGCCCGACGCCTGACGCCTGACGCCTTCTTCATTTCATCTCCTTCGCCAGCACCTGTTCGATCTTTTTAAACTCCTCCGCGGTATGAACTGGGTTGCATAGAAGTTTATTATTACGATCTTGCCCTTCAGCTTGCTCAGATCGAAAGATTTGCCATCAATTGTTGTGCATGAAAAGACAGGTGCTTTATCTCCGACTTTTGTAAGGGATGTTGTGTCGGTTTTAGCGGCAGCGATTGCAGTTATTGTAAAGAACGCAAATACGGTTTTTCATATCGGATATTTTAAACAAATTCTTTTTTTCTTCCATTCCTTTTCGCAATTGACGATTCCAGATCAGACACGATCTCATTGAGCATCAACCTGTGGCGAATGACTGTGACGAGCCATGATCCTATAATGATAATGCCAGCAATAATTAAAATCGTAAGGGGATCTTTGGTGGTGAATCCGAGGACTGCAAACATAACGAGTTCTGCAATAACCAGGATATACATGAAGATCTCGTATGTAAGGTAGCAATCGCTGTCTATGTATTCAAGCCTGAATATCCCTTTATCGATGAACTTCATTTTATTGAAGCGCCACACGGAAAAGAACATTTGTGGTGTAAACGAGAGCTGTTCCCTGTCGATAGTAATCTTGTCAACAGATTCGTAGTCGAGGAAATCTCCGATATCGTTGAATATTTTCTCGAAATCATCGGGAGAAACTCTTGCATTAATACGCTTTGAAAATTTAAAGGTGAATGGGAATGTCATAGGGTAGTGTTTTCTATACTCAAAGTAAGCGAAATTTTAGTTCGGTTGTTTTGCTTTCAGACAACTTCCTCAATTACATACTACGACTGTAAAAACTCCATTCCCCTTCATAATTGTCGACCTTATCTCCAGTCCTGCGGCAGCAGTAAACCATCCGATCCCTCCCCTCGATATATATTTCCTGAAATTTTTATGGTGGTCGCCTTTTGTTATCCGCTCTATTCCATAGGCTATCGTCCGTGAAAAGCCAGGTGGCATCGGAGAGTTGTAATCGGCTATGATAACTTTACCGGCTATGCGCTTCATTTCCCTGAGTACCTTCACCGCCAGATCTTCCGGAAACTGATGGATCGCCATCGAGGTTACTGCTATGTCAAATTTTTTGTCATGGTACACAGACAGATCGGAAGCATCATGTAATGCAAATGAGACGTTCCATATTCCTTTCTTCCCCGCAGTTCCCGATGCATACGAGATAAGTTTTTCATCAAGATCGATACCTGTTACATGATTTGCCTTCTGCGCCATTGCAAGCGATAATGTACCCGGTCCGCATGCAATGTCGATAACGGTCGCTGAAGGATCAATAGCCTCAAGCACAGCTCTCCTCAATCCCGAAAGGAGTGGGTCGATGAGGGCGGTATAGATCAGGGCATTGATTTTTAGGTTCATCGTTCCATGGTTAACTGTTTGAGAGCGGTACAGCGAGTAATCGGTAATCTGTAATCAGTAATCGGTCAAGAACCAGCGAACCGACATACCGTCGTACCATTTACAACGATCCCCTGAACTTCTCAAGGTACCTGAGCAGGTCTCCGTGCTCAACATGCCAGTTGCGCTTGCCGGCAAAAAATCCGAAAACACAGAGGCCAATGAAAAAGATGACCCATATCAGAATTACAAGCCATACCCTGTCGGTGTACTTTGACAGCATGGTCACCACCTGCAGACCTCCCCCGACACCAAAAAGCATCAGGATCGGGATAACGATAAACCAGTCAATCAGTGCAAAGTACTTCAGCTTTTTTACGGCCGCATCAACAAACTCTCTAATCGGCATAAAATAAATATTGTCGGGCAGGGGTTTATACCTGAAAAACAGGTAAACAGCTCCCGAAAGAAAGCCTGTCACGATCAGGAGTAGTCCTGCATTTTCTGAAGTGTTCCTAGCCAGGGTGAGATACATTACAGAAAGCATGAAAAGAAGGATAATAAAGTATCTTTTCTGCATCATCTGTTTCCTGAAAGACTCTTCTACTCTTCTGAAGAGATCTGTGAGACATAATCCTGTATCATCAGCTCTGCTGTTCTTTTCATTCTTACAGGTAATCATCTTAAAATCGTCAAGTTCCATATTTTTCCTCCCATTCTTTTTTTATTCCATTCTTTATCCTGTGAATCCGTGTTCTTATGTTTGTGTCTGTCAGTCCCGTAATTTCCGAGATTGCCTTTGAATCCATATCCTCGAGATAGAGGTTTACTATCGTCCTGTCGCCGGGACTCAGTCTGCTGAGGTAATCATTGAAAAATTCAATTTTTTTCTCCCCTGTTTCCTGTTTGTTGCTTTCATCCGGATCATCTTCATCAATCTTCTCATTTTCCAACCTGTCAATATGAAGTGTTTCAGGTTTCCTGTTTCTCAATGATGTGAGACATACATTTGTTGCTATCCTGTAGAGCCAGGTGCTGATTGCCGACTCTCCCCTGAATTTGTCAATGTGCATCCAGACTTTGACGAACACATCCTGCGCGGCATCCTCTGCCTCAGTAGTATTACCGAAATATCTTAAGCAGAGCCTGAAAACTTTGCGGTAGTTCTCCTCTAGAACCTCTCTGTATATTTTTTCCTTCATTAACCTGCTATTCAGAATGTACTAACTGATAAATAAATTTAATCGAAAATTACTTAATCATTAAAGATTTTCTGATGATTAGATGCAAACCAGTATTATTTGTTGCAGTGGAAGGTGAAAAATAGGTGTAAGGGCGCAGGGGTAATCAGTATTCGGTAATCAGTATTCGGTAATCGGTAATCGGTCAAAGAACATCTAACCATCGAACCGTCGTGCCTTTCAGTGTTCTATTTCTATATCATATTTCTCCAATAATCTCTGCTAATCTAAGGGGGATACAGAGAAAAAGGCTGCAAGACAATTAAAAAATCTTTAGTAACTTGCTGAAAATATCTAAATACGCCTGAAGAGATGAAAGAGCAGTGGAAGCTTGATGACAACGGTTATGTTACCTGGCAAAAAATAATTGATTGCCCGGGAGTCAGCAAAACGGAACTCTATCAAAGGTCTCTCGATTATTTTATTGTCAATTACAGCGACGTCAATTCAGTTATACAGGAAAGAGATATTCCTAATGGTACTATTATCGCAAAAGGGATTTTTAAGAAAGTCCAGGTTAATAACTCTGTGCTTAAAAACTGCGTTGTTGATACCTGGTATCTTTTAAAAACAGAAATCAGGGACAACAGGATAAAGATCACATTATCGCTTACTCAATATGATGAATCAGTAAGAGGAAGCGAACCTCCTGATATTCATTATCTGTATCCTGTATCAAAACAATATCCGTTCAATCCCACCGGCTACCAGAAAGATCTTTATGAAATGGCTTTCAAAATTTCGCAATCCAGAGCTGTTGAAACAATAGCAAATGTTGAAGAAGCCCTTATAGCAGGTAACGCGCAAGGTATTAGTGATAACTGGTAAATTTACTGAAGGTATACGGTAATCAGTAATCTGAAATCCATTCATCGCATGCCTGGCAGCACTCTCATACTTTTATGCTAAAATGTGGTATTATATTGATTTGTGGCACATCCTTCTACACGGGGACCTCGGGAAATACATTTAGATTTGCGAACGCAAACTATTGAGGGCGGGAGGGCGAGAGTGGGGGAGGGCGGGAATGTTCTGTTTAAAAACTCCATTTATCAGGATGTTTGAGCATATTTATAAGCATTCCGATTATTTTTTCATATTCTGCAATGATAGTGTGATAACTTTCAGGTTGAAGATAACCGCATTCGCAGGAATAATCTAGCCATACCTGAGTTTCGGCAGCTTCTCCTTCAGAATCAGAAAGCTTTGAAATAAAAGCTTTTTCATAACGTCTTTTTCTGAAGGCTTCAGCAAGATTTGCGCAAACTGAACGAGAACTTCGACGAATCTGTGAAGTCAATGAATATTTTTCCTCTTGAGGATACGTCTTGGTAATCACAAAGATTTCCATAGACACTTTAAACGCCAATTGATATACAATCAATTCTTTGTGTGATTTGATAGCATTCATAGATTTTAATTTTGCAACAAGACATTCAAAGATACAAGATTTTTAAATCTATTCTCTTTTCCTTAACTCATCCTCTCGCCCTCCCGCCCTCCCCCACTCTCGCCCTCACCCCACTCTCGCCCTCACCCCCTCTCGCCCTCTCGCCCTCCCCCCTCTCGCCCTCACCCCCTCTCGCCCTCACCTTGCAAACTGCAACTCAGTAAGGCTACGATAAAGCCCGCTGTTTGCAATAAGTTCATTATGAGTGCCCTGCTCTACGATGACTCCGTCGTTTAGAACTATAATGCGGTCGGCATTGCGGACTGTTGAGAGACGATGTGCAATCACCACCGAAGTGCGTCCGTGCATGAGTTTTTCGAGTGCCTCCTGCACAAGACGTTCAGATTCTGAGTCGAGTGATGAGGTAGCTTCATCGAGAATCAGTATCCTTGGATCCCTCAGAACTGCACGGGCAATAGCTACTCTCTGCCGTTGTCCTCCGGATAGCTGTACACCGCGTTCACCAACAACTGTATCGAGACCATCCGGAAACGACCTGATGAAGTCCCAGGCATTAGCCTGTACCGCTGCTTCAATTATCTCCGGTTCAGATGCATCAGGTTTACCATATCCGATATTCTCCCTGATGGTGCCACCGAAAAGAAAGACATCCTGCATCACAATTGCTGTCTGCGAACGTAGTGCCGTGACAGGAAACTCCTTACTGTCGCGTCCGTCGAACAGGATCCTGCCGTTCTTTACATCATAAAACTTGAGAAGGAGCGATGCAATAGTCGTCTTGCCTGCGCCGCTCGGACCGACAAGCGCAATCTCCTGTCCGGAGTTGATATTGAAGCTGACATCCTTAAGCACAACCATATCTTCGCGTGATGGATAGCTGAAATTAACATGATCAAATTGTATCTCTCCATGAAGTGTATAAGCAGGTTGAGGGACATAGTTTTCGTCTATTTCTTCCACCGGTTCATCGAAGAGAAGAAGAAGATTCTCTGCTGCACCAATTGTTTTCTGAAGACGTGTATATACGCTTGCCATACCTGCAACATTACCGGCAATGAAACCAGAATAGATGACGAATGAAAAGAGCTCTCCGGCTTCCATGAGCCCGTTTGAGATCATAACGGCGCCGCGCCAGATCACAAGGGCCATCGACATGAAAATGCCCATGCCGATAAAACTCATCGATGCCTGGTATTTCCCTCTCTTTATCCCCATTCTGGCCACCTCCTCAGTTTTCTCCCGGTACCGTTTACTCTCAAAGGTCTCGTTTGTGAAGGCCTTTACATTTTGTATACCCTGAAGAGTCTCCTCGACGATTGTATTCGACTCTGCAACAAAGGACTGTGCTTTTTTGGAATAACGCCGGATGGCTCTGCCGGCAAAGAATGCCAGGAGTGCCATAGCCGGGACTATTGCGAGGGTGAAAAGTGTAAGTTTAAAGGAGGTTACCATCATAAGCGTAATGCCGCCGGTAATCACAAGAAGCTGGGAAAGGAAGTCAGCAAGGGTGTCTGTTATGGAATCATGGAGAAGTGAAATGTCGGCTGAGATACGGCTGTTAAGCTCTCCCACCCTGCGTTCCGAGAAAAACGTCATCGGAAGTCTTATGAGGCGGTTATAAAGGCTCTGCCGTATTGAGGCGAGCGTTCTTTCAGTAACATGCACGAAGATCCTTGTACGGAAAAATGCAAAGAATGCCTGAACGACAAGAATAATAAGTAATAACAATCCTGTCCGTGTTATTTCCCTCAAAGTCAGGCCCTTGTTCCCCATGTCGACCATGTCGCCGAGGAGCTTGGGGAACATCAGGCTTGCACCTGACGAAATGAGAAGGAACAGAAGACCGATGATGAACTTCCATGCATGGGGCTTCAGGAAGCGGTAAAGCTTGAGCAGTTCCCTGAGTCCGCTCCCGGGGCTTTTCTTTGATTTTTCAGACATCTGCCTGTTATACAAGAAGCTGCTTAACCTTCGCTGAGATCTCCCTGCCATCAGCTTTACCGGCAAGTTCTTTAGTAGCAACACCCATCACTTTACCCATGTCTGCCGGTGTTTTGGCTCCTATTCTTGCAATGATATCCCTGAGGACTTTCTCAAGCTCGGCTTCACTCATTTTTGCCGGGAGATACTTCTCCAAAACATTTGCTTCGGCAATCTCTTTTTCAGCGAGCTCCGGACGGTTATTTTGCTTGTATATTTCAGCAGATTCTTTCCTCTGTTTCACAAGCTTCTGGATGACTTTAAGTTCTTCGTCGGCAGTCAGCGCTTCCTGTCCTTTTTCTGATTTTGCAAGGAGAAACGCTGTCTTTGCAGCCCGGATAGCTTCAAGTGCTACTTTTTCGCCTCCTTTCATTGCGGCGATTAAATCAGCTGATATTTTCTCTGTTAATGTCATATTCTTAGTGTTATTGGTTACTGGCCACCTTCGCCGAGGCTTCGGTGGCTAAAAGTTGCTAGTTGCTGGTTCAGGCAGGTTGCTTCTTTATTTTCTTTCAACAGGTTCAACATGAATGGTAACATTAAGATTCTCGAATGAAGTCATCAGCTGATCCTCAATCTGGTCGCAGTATCGATGAGCATTTCCGACTGATTCATCCTCTGATATCTCCACGTGAATGTCAATAAACCGGTAATTGCCTGCCTTACGTGTGCGCAGGCTATGATAATTAACTCCCATTTCGTTCAGCTTCTTCTCGAGCTCGTTGACTTCATCAATAGCCCATGATGAGTCAAGCAAAGGCCAGAAGGCCCGCCTGAGAAGCTCATATGATTCCTTTATTATGAAAAGGGCGACCAGAATAGCTACAACAGGATCGAGCCATTTTATGTCAGTAAGAAGGATCAGCACCAGGCCGACAGCAACGCCTGCGGAAGTATAAACATCGGTTTTCAGGTGAAGCGCATCAGCTTCCAGGGCAACTGATTTAGTCTCACGGGCGACTTGATATAATCTTCTGGATACAAAAATATTGACAATTGCCGAGATTGCCATTACCACAGAACCTATCCAGAGTTTTTCAAGTACGATCTCTTCGCCAAGGAGCTTTTTAATGGCCTCGACAATGATCATGGCTGCTGCCGCAAATATCAGTATTGCCTCAACCACACCCGAGATATTTTCAACTTTGCCATGTCCGTACGGGTGTTTTGAATCAGGTGGATTGTCCGAGACCTTAACCGAAAAAAAGGCAATAATTGCAGCAACCAGATCCATCGAAGAATGTATTGCTTCAGAAATAATACTTACGGATCCGCTGAGAATGCCTACAACAACTTTCATAATTATCAGCAGAGTGTTTGATATTATGGAAAGGCTTGCCGTTTTTACTTTAACATTCATCTTTTTCGGGAAAAGGTCTCCAAAGATAAGGAGAAATGCAGGGAAACTAAAAAATATATATCACACAATCACCATATCGTAGGCAAGATGGCCAAGACCTATTTTTTCGGCATGCTTCAGTCCGGACTGCCAGAATGTGTCAGGATGTGCAAGCTTGAATTTATCTTTTCCTTTAAGATGGTCATTCTTTTGATCGTCACATATCGTGCTTCCCGGCAATGCAGGAGCCGCCATTACAAGGTCTGCGCTGGCCTGGTCGAGGGCAACCGGATCAAACGATGCCGCTATACCAATATCGGGAACGATCGGATAATCATTCAGATCCCAGCAGTCGCAGTTTGGCGATACGTTCATTATGAAATTTATATGAAATGATGGCTTGTCCAAAACAACAGCATATGCATATTCCGAGATTCTCATGCAGGCCGATTCCGATGACGCCGACCATACCACTCTCGATGCATCATACTGGCAAACTGCTACACATTGTCCGCAGCCTACACATTTTTCATAGCTGATATGCGCTATCTTATCCTTTCCAACTTTAATAGCGTCATGAGCGCAATATTTTTCACATACCCGGCATCCCGTGCAGTTTTTCTCATTAATTTTTGGTGATGACCCGGAATGCAGAAAAAGTTTCCCACCAACAGATGCGCATCCCATTCCAAGATTCTTAAGCGCGCCCCCGAAACCCGTAAGCTCATGTCCCTTAAAATGATTCAGGGTAATTATCACGTCGGCATCGGCAATGGCAGACCCTATTTTTGCGACCTTGCATTGTTCGAGATTGACTTCTATATCACGGAATTCAGTTCCTTTTATACCGTCGGCAATAATTACCGGACAGTCAGTTGCAAGAGGATTATATCCATTCTCAAAAGCAGCTTCAAGATGTGAAGGAGCATTTGATCTTCTTCCAAAATAGAGTGTATTGCAGTCTGTCAGGAAGGGAACGGCTCCCTTTGACTTAAGGAACTTAACCATCCTGGCGGCATAATTAGGCCTCAGATATGCCATGTTGCCCGGTTCACCGAAATGGATCTTCAGGGCTGTCAGCTTTCTGTCGAAATCAATCTTTTCAATTCCTGCTTTTACTGCCAGATGTTCAAGTTTTTTCAGAAGGTTCTGCGGAGGTTTGACTCTCAGATCGGTAAAATATACCTGTGAAGTTTGCATGGATTTTCTTTTATTTCATCAGAAATCTCTGATTATATCACGGATCTTTTCTATCAGCCATTTTGGTGTGGAAGTTGCTCCGCATACTCCAACGGTACTCTTTCCTTCAAACCAGGCTTTATCAATTTCGTTTGTTGATGATACAAAATATGTTGAAGGATTGACACTTTTACATACTGCATAAAGCATCTTCCCGTTGGAGCTCTCCCTGCCGCTGACGAAGATTATAACGTCGTGTTGTTTCGCAAACAGTTTAAGATGAGGTTCCCTGTTCGATACCTGGCCGCAAATGGTATGGAACACTTTCAGGAGTTTTTCAGGATCAGCGGAACTGCTTTCACGTATCCTTTTACGTATTAAATCTGCAATATCATCATAATCATTCACGCTCATTGTGGTTTGTGAAAAAAGGCATACCGGTTTTGTCATATCTATTTTCTTAAGGTCATCCGGTCCGGCTACCAGTATCCCTTCGCCTCCGGTTTGTCCAAGCAGGCCGACGACCTCTGCATGACCCGGTTTTCCGAAGATAACGATCTGTCCTTTACACTTATGTGAAGAGGTGTTTGCTTCCCTGATCCTGGACTGAAGCTTCTTAACGATAGGGCAGGTTGCTTCAATGATGGTTATGTTGTTTTCCTCAGCAGTGCGGTATGTTTCAGGAGGTTCCCCATGAGCCCTTATCAGCACCTTGCAGTTTTTAAGGTTCCTGAATTCTTCGTGAGAGATGGTTATGAGTCCAAGAGAGATTAGACGTTCCATCTCCATGTCATTATGCACTATAGGACCCAGTGAATATACTTTTTCGCCCTTGTATAGGGCCTCTTCGGCTATTTCAACTGCATTTTGAACTCCGAAGCAGAATCCTGATTGCCCGTCAATCTCAACTACCATTGATCTTCTTTTCGATGATATTCATCACCCATGTCATCTGTTCTGCCACTGTCATTCTTGTATTGTCAAGGACAAGCGCATCATCAGCCCTTCGCAGAGGACTTATGTCCCTGTTCTCGTCGGTAATGTCACGTGCAACAATATTACGCCGTATCTCTTCAAAATCAATCTCAACTCCCTTGTTTTTCAACTCATCGTATCTTCTCTTTGCACGGATTTCAACAGATGCTGTCATAAAGATCTTAAGTTCTGCATCCGGAAAAACAACGGTTCCGATATCCCTGCCATCCATCACTATTCCCTTGAACATGCCTATCTGTCTCTGAAGCTCCATCATCCTGGTGCGGACTTCAGATATCTGGCTTATTCTGCTGACATGTCTGGAAACTTCAATTCCCCTTATTTCTTTTTCGACATTCTCCGAATTCAGAAATGTCTCATATTCAGCAATATCCGGATTATAAACAAATTCTATATTAATATCCTTCAGCTCGTTCACAATACTCTGCAGGTCCAGTTTGTCGTTGTCCACAAGTCCGTGTCTCATGCAGTAAAGTGTAACTGTGCGATACATTGCTCCACTGTCGATATAGAGGTAGTTAAGTTCTTTGGCTATGGTTTTGGCAAAGGTGCTCTTCCCGCAGGATGAGTAGCCGTCGATGGCAATTATGAGTTTCTTTTTCATAGACTTCTAACCCCCCAGCCATAAGCATGTCTGCTTATGGCTGGCCCCCTAAAGGGGGCTTAAAACCCAAATCTGATTCAAGATTTGTACTGGTTTTAGCCCCCCTATCAGGGGGGTTGGGGGGTCTGTACAAAGATGGGAATAAGACCTGAAATTTCAAAACTCCTATTTCCGGAACCGGTTATAGAGAAGATCAGGCCGTACGATCAGCGAAATATGATTCGATGCTCCTGCCAGGTGATAGGTGGCTCGTCCGAATTCGATATTGATAAATGAAGTGTTGATCCCGAATCCCCAGGAAAAACCTACCCCGGCAGTCCTGGTTTCCAGTTTCAGTTCGCTTCTTCTCTGGTAATTGTATCCTGCGCTTATATAGAAATTCTTGTGCGGAAGTATCTCAACTCCGAAAACAGCATGTCTCATCAGGTTCTCCAGGAATTCTGATGACTGGAAATAATCTGTTGCTGTAGCTGTGGTGTCGTTATACTCGTAGGTTAGATCATATTTTTCAAGATGCCTGAGAGTGAGGGAGAACCTGAATGGAGCATGGGCAAGTTTCCCGGATACTCCGGCCTGTATTTCAAAAGGAAGGTCCTGCCTCTTTTCGCCTGCATAAGTTGTCAACTCAAGGCCTATATTCTTCAGCACAACTCCGGCAGAAAAAAGTCCCGATCTGCTGTGGTATCCTGCTCCGATATCGGCGGCAAAACCGAACGAGGTATATTTTTCAAGATGGGACAGCACAGGTTTAACATTGATTCCGATACTGAAAAGAGTGTCTATAACCCTCGACCAGATAAGGGACATTGCGTATTCCGAAGCGCTGAAAGATCCTGTAATTATGCCAGATGCATCTGCTTCGGTGAACGAACCATAATTAAGGTATGTAATCCCGGCAGCGAAATTTCCTATTCCCCGGTATGTCTTTGAATAATGAACCTGGCCATAATTAACTCCGGCAAAGTAATCGACATAGCTCAGTGCGAAACTGTTGTTCATTGATGAATCCAGCAGGGCAGGATTATGATATGAGAGATTTAAATTGCCGGTATTGAGCGACACATTGGTCCCTCCGAGCGAAGATACAAGTCCGGAATGTGTAAGGTTCAGGAATTCATAAACATTATCGCCTCCGGTCTGTGCCTGAGATACTGAAACCAGGAGACTTAGTATTAATATATGAATGCTTTTCCTGCCCATAATAACAATGGTAGTCAAATATAACACGATTTATTTAAACGGTCCATCACCGTAAATTAGTATTATCAGGCTGTCTTGCCTGTGAGTGTCAGGGCCTCGTCAGTCTTTTCCCTGTGTCCGTTTATCTGTGACATGAAGAGTCCGGCGATCACAATGGCCATCCCCAGGAGATTCTGAAGAGAGAGCTTTTCATCAAGCAGGATGAAAGAGAATAGGGCAGTGAATATAGGGATGCAGTTTGAAAAAATGTTTGCCTTCGTGATCCCCATATTTTTTACTGAGAAGGCAAAAAGAATGAATGCCCCGCAGGAAGCAAACAGAGCCAGCTCGACTATTGGAATGAAATGTCTTATATCGAAAGGAGTTGTGCTGAGAGGCTCGACTTCGAAGATGAGAAAGAGCGGCAGAAAGAGAATTACGCCAATGACATTCTGGACATTCACAATGAATACCGGCCCGTATGAACCGACCAGACGGCTGAGGGTGAGATTGTAACCTACGGCTGAAAATACCGCAAGGATCATCAGCATAAGGCCTTTAACATTAAATGAGAGAGATCCATCCCTGTTTATTATGAAGACAAGAACTCCCACGAACGACAGGATTATTCCTGCATAATTTATGAGCTTCAGCCTCTCTTTGAAAATGATCCATGCCCCCAGTGTTGCAATTACAGGAATGGTTGATATAAGAACCGATCCGACAGTGGCTGATACGTATGTGAGGCCAAAGCTCTCGCCAAGGAAATAAAAAAAAGGCTCCAGCACGGCCAGAAGGACAAAGAGCTTTATGTCTTTCTTCTTAATCTTCACAAAATTCTTTGTAACAGAGAGATAGGCAGAAAGTAATGCTGCTGATATTACGAGCCTGATAAAAACGATTGTTATCGGACGGTAGACCTCATTGGCCATCTTGAACCAGATGAAAGATACTGACCAGAATATCATTGCCAGGATCACTGCACCGTATGTACCGAGGACTTTTTTCAAGCGGCTAATTAATTAAGGCGCGAATTTAGGATTTATTTCGACTAATAATAGCGATGAAGTTGAAGTATTTTCATAAACATCAGGTATACAATAGTATAACCTTATTAATTCTTTCGAACACTATTGAAAAATGACAGAATTTACATTTGATGATGAATCATAAATTATTATATTTGCCGCCTCTGGGAAAGAAAAATATAACTCTAAAACAGATTTGAATGAAAATTCTGGTATGCATAAGCAATGTTCCCGACACAACGACAAAAATAAAGATCGCTGAAGGGAATGCTTCGATAGACACTGCAGGCATTCAATGGGTTATCAACCCCTGGGATGAACTTTCATTGACCCGTGCCCTGGAACTCAGGGACGATCAGTCGACAGGCATTAAATCAGTCACTGTGGCACATGTGGGGCCGGCAATATCAGAGCCAACCATCCGCAAGGCCCTGGCAATTGGTGCTGATGATGCAATCCGTGTAAATGCAGAATCTGCAGACGCTTATTTTGTGGCAGAGCAGCTTGCCGAAGCGATAAAGAAGGAGCAGTTCGATATAATAATGTGCGGCATCGAGTCAAGCGACTATAATGGTTCAGTAGTAGGAGGAATGGTTGCAGAGTTTCTCGGGATACCTTCGGTGTCTGCAGCATCTGCGATAAACTTTGAAGGCGGGGTTCCGGTCATAACACGTGATATAGACGGCGGGAAGGAAATTATTAATGTCCCTGTCCCCTTCGTTGCCATTGTTCAGAAAGGTATAGCAAAAGAACCTCGCATCGCTGCAATGAGAGGCATCATGATGGCGAGGACAAAACCCATAAAAACATTAGAACCGGTTGCAATTGAGCCACTTACACAGATCGTGTCTTTTGAAAAGCCTGCTCCGCGCTCAGCCTGCAAATTTGTCGATGCTGCCAACCCGGGCCAGCTTATCGACCTCCTGAGGAATGAAGCAAAAGTCATCTGATAAATAAAATTAACTTAACCAATATGTCAGTATTAGTATATACCGAAAACTGGGACGGAAAATTCAAGAAACTCTCCTTTGAACTTGTATCTTATGCATCTGCCGTTGCAAAAATGCTGAATACATCAGTGACGGCTCTTTCGATAGGTAATGTCGGTGACGATGAACTGAAGAAGCTTGGTAATTATGGAGCGCAGAAGATACTGAGCGCTCATAATGATCAGCTTGCAGTGCTTGATAACCAGGCATACACCAGTGTCATTGCAGAGATTGCAGGAAAAGAGAATGCTTCCGTGGTAATCATTTCTAACAACAATACAGGGAAAGCCCTGGCTCCGAGATTATCTGTAAGACTTAAGGCCGGTGTAGGATCCGGCGTCAGCAAACTGCCATTGAGCACTGATCCGTTCACGGTTTACAAGAGAGCCTATTCGGGGAATGCCTTTGCACATGTGGTGATAAAGTCCGGTATAAAGATCCTGACTCTTGCCCAGAACTCCTTCGACCTGCTTGAAACTCCAAATAATGCAGTGCTTGAAAAAGCTGAGGTTAAGGTGGATGCCTCTTTTATCAAAACTAAGGTGAAAGATGTGAATAAGCAGACAGGAAAAATACTGCTTACCGATGCCGATATTGTTGTTTCAGGAGGCAGGGGAATGAAATCTCCTGACAACTGGGGACCGCTTGTTGAACTGGCCGATGCGCTTGGCGCAGCAACAGCATGTTCGCGTCCTGTTTCGGATGAAGGATGGCGGACACATGAGGAGCATACCGGCCAGACAGGAAAAATAATTGCACCTAACCTGTATATCGCGGTGGGTATTTCCGGAGCCACACAGCATCTTGCAGGTGTAAGCTCATCGAAATATATTGTGGCAATAAACACCGATAAGGATGCACCGATCTTCGAAGCCGCACAATACGGAATCGTTGGCGACGCAATGAAAATATTACCGCAGTTGGTTATGGCTTTAAAGGAAATAAAGAAATAATTAACCGCAAAGAGCGCAAAGCTCTGTACCGGTAAATCGGTACAGAGTGAAGACGCAATAAACGCAAAGGAAAACAGAGCAATTCTTTGCGGCCTTTGCGTAAGATCTTAGCGTCCTTTGCGGTTATAAAGAATTTTAAATATATCCTGAATGACTAAGCAAATTATTTTTGCAATATCGCTTATAATAACTCTAGGAGTCTTTGCCTATACCATCAACAGGCTTGCTTCATATTTCAGGTTTACCCGACCTGCTTTTCCTGTAAGAAATTTTGGCAGACGTTTTGGGATAATGATGGAGGTGGCATTCGGCCAGACAAAGATCTTCCGCAGGCCGGTAATAGGATTCTTCCACGCTATGGTATTCTGGGGCTTCTGTGTCATCCTGCTCGGGAGCGTCGAAATGGTAATCGACGGCCTAGCCGGCACTGAAAAAGCATTGAAATTCCTTGGCCCGGTTCATGACTTTATAATGGCATCGGGCGACATCTTTGCACTTATCGTTGCAGTAGCTATAATAATATTTCTTTTCCGTCGCCTCTTCCTTCATATCAGCCGATTTGAAGGAATTGAAATGAAGAAAAGATCGCACCGCGACGCAAATATTTCCCTGTCGCTGATCCTGCTTCTCATGCTTTCGCTCATGTCGATGAACCTGGGATACATGGGATACAGGGAAACAGCCGGAGGACAAATCGATGGTATATATCCTTTTGCCGGAATGCTCCTGTCTGTTTTCCCCGCACTATCTGCTGAAACTTTCAATACTATTTATGAAGTATCATGGTGGGCACATATCCTTACCATCTTCTTCTTTGCGAATTACCTTCCATATTCGAAACACTTCCATGTTTTCATGTCAGTACCGAATGTATTTCTTACACGGCTTGAGCCGCTCGGCAAGCTTGATAACATGGAAAGCATTACCAGAGAGGTGAAGCTGATGATGAATCCCGAAACAGCATATGCTGCATCTCCATCTGATGTTCCTCCTCAAAGATTCGGCGTGAAAGATGCAGAAGATGCAACCTGGAAAAATTATTTTGATTCGCTCTCATGCACTGAATGCGGAAGATGCACATCTGTCTGTCCGGCCAATATAACAGGGAAGAAACTCTCGCCAAGAAAAGTGATGATGGACCTCAGGGCAAGAATGAAGGAGAAAGGACCCCTGATAGTCAGATCCCGATCGCTATCGGGAGGCAAAGAAGTCAATGATAATCGTTCATTATTAGGAGATTACATATCAGAGGAAGAATTATGGGCATGTACTACATGCAATGCATGCGCGCGCGAATGTCCGATCAATATAAATCATCCTTCGCTGATAGTTGACATGAGAAGGTACCTTGTGCTTGAAGAGGCCTCTGCTCCCGGCGAGCTGAAATCGGTTTTTAACAACATTGAGAACAACGGCGCCCCTTGGCAGTACTCAGCAGAGGACAGGATGAATTGGGCAAAGGATATGGAAGTACCTGTGATGTCGGATCTTTTTGCACGTGGAGAGAAGCCGGAATATCTTTTCTGGGTAGGATGTGCAGGCGCTTTTGACGACAGATACAAAAAGGTAGTAAGAGCCTTTGCAAAGATTCTGAATCATCTTAAGGTGAGCTATGCCGTTCTTGGCAGAGAGGAGACATGCACAGGAGATCCTGCCCGTCGTGCCGGCAATGAAATGCTTTTCCAGATGCAGGCTATGCATGTGATTTCAACATTGAAAGGTTATGATGTAAAGAAGATCATAACAGCATGCCCTCACTGCTTCAACACTTTTAAGAACGAATATCCTGACCTTGACGGTAACTTTGAGGTAACAGGATACGTCCAGCTGCTGAGCAGGTTCATAAAGGAAGGCAAGCTTGACGTTTCACAATTGAAGGGAACGAAAATAACTTTCCATGATCCCTGTTATCTTGGCAGGGCAAATGAGATATATGATGAGCCGCGTCATGTTCTGAACTCTCTTACAAATAACTTTACGGAGATGGACAGGAACAGGAGCTTTGCCCTCTGCTGCGGAGCCGGCGGAGCGCAAATGTTCAAGGAGGCGGAAAAAGGCGATAAGGAGATCTTTATCGAAAGGACAGAAGATGCGCTCAAAACCGGTGCATCAGTCATTGCCACAGCATGCCCCTTCTGCATGACGATGCTGACGGATGGGCTGAAGTATAAGAATAAGGAGGAAGAGGTTAAAAATCTTGATATAGCTGAATTAGTTGTACAAGGGTTGGGAATATAAATAATGTTGCTGGGTTCTAGTTCCTGGTTGCTGGTTAAGTGCAACAACCAGTAACCAGGAACGAGTAATGTTTCATAAAAAGTAGAAATTTTAATTTTATAGCAATGGACAATAGTAAAATCATACGAAGCGGCGAATTTCTCGTAACTGACATTGAGCCAAACGATATTTTTATCCCCGAGGAATTCAACGAAGAACAGAAGATGATCGCCCAGACATGCCGCGATTTTCTTGAAGCGGAAGTGTGACAGGGAGCTGATGAAAAGCATCCTCAAGAAATCCGGTGAGCTTGGACTGATGGGAATATCTATACCCGAGGAATTCGGTGGATTCGGACAGTCATTTGTTACACAGATGCTTGCCGCCGAGACCACAGGTGCCGGCTATTCGTTTTCCGTTGCTTATATGGCACACTGCGGCATTGGAACATTACCGATAATGTACTACGGCAACAAGAATCAGAGAGAACACTATGTGACAAAACTGGCTACCGGTGAATTGATCGGTTCTTATTGTCTTACTGAGCCGGGAGCCGGGAGCGACGCCAATTCCGGGAAGACAAATGCAAAACTATCAGAGGATGGTAAACACTATATTCTCAACGGACAGAAGATGTGGATCACCAACGCAGGATTTGCCGACACCCAGGTCGTGTTTGCCAAGATAGACAACGACAGGGTGCTGAGCGCTTTCATCGTGGAACGAAATTATCCTGGCCTGTTAATTGGTCCCGATGAACATAAAATGGGAATTAAAGGCTCATCGACTGCACAGATATATTATACCGATGTAAAAGTTCCTGTAGAGAATCTTTTAGGGAAGAG
>JALONV010000137.1 GCA_025454755.1 Bacteroidales bacterium
TAATAAACACAGGGGTATATCGTTACAAGAACACCGGAGAACCAGCTATTGCCGCATTAATACAGGATAAGATAGCTTCTGAAAAATCTTCCCCTGATGCACCCGGAACTTATGGAAATACGTTCTCATTTGATCTAAATAATGGAGGGTGCGGATTACTGACGGCAATAGAGATAGTACACGAATCAATCAGTAATGGTGATATTTCGCTTGGGATGGTTGTTACCGGCGACTCTGAACCTTTTCATGGTTTATCCGGAAAATTTGCATTTGCGCCGGCAGCTTCGGCTATAATTCTTTCCGGAACAGCGGACCCAAGGGGTTTTTCACTTTTCAGAACATTTACATACCCTGAATACAGCGGTGAATTTGTAAGCCGGACCTCCTTCATCAGCCATGGCTGGAGCAGAAAAGGCAGGAACATTCTAAATGTCGTGCAAAAGGCATCGTATCCTGATCTTTGTGCTGATTGTGCGGAAAAATCATTATATGAATTCCTGAATGATTCAGGAATGAAACTGAGTGATATAGACCTGATTATACCCTCCCAGAGTCCCCTGGGATTTACTGAAAGTATGAAAAACCGGCTTGCCCTGGATGACACTTTTATTGAAATTACCAAAACACGTAACATGGCGTTCCATACTGCAGGAGCTGCTTTTGCTCTCAAGAAGGTTTGGGATGATGACCGTTTCAAAAAGTCAAAGAACATTATATTCCTTACAATCGGATCGGGAATAAATGTATCTATTACACTTTATAGAAACTGAGACAATATCATATGCAAAAATCTGATCAACACCCTGTCATAAGTAATATTTCAGATTACCTGCGACATTTTTCTGACCTCTTCCCTGAAAAACCCGCGCTTCTATATCCTGAAAGAGTAACATACGGAGAGCTTGAGAAAAAAGTCAATGTTTATTCATTTGAGCTCGAAAACAGAGGGATTAAGGCTGGCACTTTAACCCTTGTAATGGTTCCGGCAGGAACAGATTTTTTTTCACTGACATTTGCTCTTTTCAGAATTGGTGCCATTCCGGTTATGATAGATCCCGGAATGGGAATAAAGCCTATGTTATCCGTTCTGTCCGACATGGAACCTGAAGCCTTCATAGGTACACCGAAAGCACATTTACTGCGTTTAGCTGATCCTCGTGCTTTTAAAAAGGTAAAAACAATAATAACAACAGGGCATTTCTGTTTCTTTGGAAAAAGAAGACTTAACAGTACAACTTTTTCTAATTATAATAAATACCCTCCGTATTCAGCTGATCCGGATAAAATGGCTGCAATATTTTTCACGAGCGGAAGCACAGGCCCCGCAAAAGGAGTGGTATATACAGCAGGTATGCTAAAAACCCAGATTGAAATAACAAGATCCCGGTTTAATATCGGCACTGATGAAACAGATCTCTGTACCTTCCCTTTGCTTGGTCTTTTTGCTGTTTGTCACGGGAATTCTTCAGTTATAGCTGAAATGGACATGATTCACCCTGCAAAACTTGATCCCGCAAAAGTTGTAAGGAACATACTGAATTTCCGGTGTACGCAAATGTTTGGTTCTCCAATGGTACTAACCAGGCTGGCTGAATTCTGCCTGCAAAATAATATAGTGCTTCCTTCACTTAGAAATATAATTTCAGCCGGAGCACCAGTACACAGGAGCGTACTGGAATCATTCAGCAGATTGATTTCCGCGAATGCCAGGATTCACACTCCTTACGGTGCTACCGAAGCATTACCGGTCACTGATATTATGGCTTCTGATCTTTTCAGGATCTATTCGGATGAACCTCACAGTGAAAGCGGTATCTGTATAGGAAAGCCTGTTGATCCACTGGATGCAAGAATCATTGAAATAACTGATACACCCGTGGAATCGTGGAATGATGCCAGGCTGATACCGGCAGGTGAAGTCGGAGAGATCGTTGTGAAAGGGCAATGGGTATCACCTTCATATTTTAAGAATCATAATGCTGACCTAATCTCGAAGATCAGGGATCCGGAGATTCCCGGAAACTGGCACCGGATGGGAGATCTGGGGAAGTTTGATCCGCATGGAAGATTATGGTTCTACGGAAGGAAATCACAAAGAGTAAGAACATCTGACGGCACTCTTTTTACCATACCATGCGAAGCTGTATTCAACGGGCATCCTGAAGTCGCCCGCTCAGCACTTATAGGAGTAGGTATGAATGAACCCGGAAAAATAAAACCTGTTATTTGTATTCAGCTTAAACCCGGATTTCGTCGTACAAAGAAACTGATCCGGGAATTACAGGATCTTGGAAATTCGGTTTTGATCACCAGAGGAATATCAGATTTTTTATTCAAAAAAATATTTCCTGTTGATCCCCGGCATAATGCCAAGATATTTCGTGAAAAACTTGCTGCATGGGCTTCAAAAAGAATTAAATGAATGCACTGGTTACAGGAGGAGGCGGGTTTATAGGTTATGCACTTATACAGGAACTTGTAAGAAGAGGTTTCAGAGTTACAAGCTTTTCAAGAAATAATTACCCTGCACTCAAAAGAATCGGAGTTGATATCATAAGAGGAGATCTGACGGATGCCGGTTCGGTTATTAAGGCATGTGAAAATATTGATATAATATTTCACGTTGCAGCAAAAGCAGGTATATCTGGCAGCTACAGGGATTATTACAGAACTAATGCAGAAGGTACCGGTAATATCATCCACGCCTGTAAAATTAATAAGATCAAATATTTAATATATACCAGCTCTGCAAGTGTCGTTTTTGACGGCAACGATATTGAAGGCGCTGACGAATCACTGCCCTACCCCAAAAAACCATTATCTTATTATACCGCAACAAAAGCTCTGGCAGAACAGATGGTATTACAATCCTGTACTGATTTCCTGAAAACAATATCATTGAGACCCCATCTGGTTTACGGCCCCGGTGATAATCATTTGCTGCCCAGAATAATATCAAGGATAAAAGCAGGCAGTCTTAGAAGAATCGGCAATGGTAAAAACCGTGTGGATGTCTCATATATTTCCAATGTGGTTTCAGCTCATCTGAAAGCTGCAGAGGCTGTCATGAATAAACCTGAAGCAGCCGGACAAGCATATTTTATAACAAACGGAGAACCTGTTTTTCTGTGGGATTTCCTCAATAAAATCATTGGTTTGTCAGGATATGCACCTGTCATGAAATCTGTCCCGGCCGGACCCGCATATATTTTAGCAGCAGCGGCAGAGCTGTCCTGCAGGATATTCCTGAGATCCGAAGAGCCGTTTTTGACACGTTTCCTTGTGCATGAATTGTCGAGGTCACATTGGTTTGATATCGGCAAAGCCTCCCGATTACTTAATTATAAACCTGAAATATCAAATAATGAAAGTTTGAAAATTATGGCGGAAAATATTGTTTCCCCGGTTTTAGGTTGCAGTCCGTTCATTAATGAATCCGGTAATGGATAAAATGCGCCTGCATTTAATACTTATGATTATCTTGGCTTCTCAGACAATACTTGTTTTTGGTCAGAATGACATCAGGTATAGTTTTACCCAGACTGATTCCACCCTCTCTTTTTTTGGAAGCTTTAAAACAGATGCAGGCACGGATTGCCTGCTTGAGATATTTTATAATTATCATCATATTAAAGCTCTTGCTCCCAGTACAATGGAAGTACAATTGATTGATCAGGGCGAGGGCTGGAACAGGTTCAGATATATATACCGGGATTTCATTTTTTTTGAAAATGTATCCGTCTGGAACAGAAAGCTTGACGTGGAAAACCTAAGAGTGGATGTTTATCTTGAATCTTCGGTGAGTAATCTGGCTGCCGTACCGAAAATGATCTCTTCTTACTGCTTCTTCAGGATTAAAAAACAAGGAGAAGAAACAATAGTTGAATATCATCAGCAATGCCAGCTGACAAAAGCATCTCTTACAAATTTATTATTAAGAACCACTAGTGATGCGTTAACTTTTTATTATTCTTTGTAATTTACAGATATATAATTAATTATAAGCGTTCTTTGATTTTTTGATTTGATTTGCGCGATAGCTTGATTTGATTTGCGCGATAGCTTTGTGAGAAATCACAAGGTTATGAATAGTGGGAAGTATGTTTTTGCTCAGGTTCTTTCAGTTATAAACAGTTACGAGTTCAGTAAATGTGTCAAACGTTACAACGGCAACTATAGGGCACGAGGACTTAATTGTTGGAATCAATTTGTGCAATTATTTTTCGGACAACTCACTTCACGAAACGGATTGAGGGATATTTGCCTCTGCCTTAATGCTCACAAGAATAATTTGTATCATTTGGGAATCAAGCAGAGCGTTAATCAATCGACACTATCCAGAGCAAACGAGAGTCGTAATTGGCGTATTTTTGCTGACTTTGGAACGTACCTTATTAATCTTGTTCAACCACTTTATGCTAACACACCAGTACCTAATTTGGAGATGGATAACGAAGTCTTTGTTCTTGATTCAACAACCATCTCTCTCAGCCTTACATACTGGAAGTGGGCAAGAGGCAAACGTTCCAGGGGAGCCATCAAAGTTCATACTCTGTTAGACTTGAGGGGTAATATCCCAACGTTTATATTCATATCCGATGGGAAGTACCACGATGTAAATGCTCTTGACGAAATTGAAATCATCCCCAGTGCTATCTATGTTATGGATAAAGCTTATGTTGATTTCAAACGTCTTTACACATTGAATGAAGTTGACTCATTTTTTGTGGTTCGAGCTAAGGAAAATTTTCGGTTTAAAGTCCTGGAATCACGGAAAGTGGACAAAAACACCGGCTTACGTTGCGACCAAACCATCAGATTGGTAGTATATAAAAGCAAAAAACAGTACCCGAAGAAGCTTCGAAGGGTAAAATATTACGACAGTGAAAAAGATATTACCCTTGTTTTTGTAACCAATAACTTTGAAGTGGAAGCACTAGAAGTAGCAGCGCTCTACAAAGATCGTTGGCAGGTCGAGTTGTTCTTCAAGTGGATTAAGCAGAATTTGCAGATAAAGACTATCTGGGGTCACTCTGAAAATGCTGTCAACATTCATATTTGGGTAGCTGTTTGCACTTACCTGGTAGTGGCATATCTCAAATATCAAATTCGAAGTCCCTATTCGGTCTACGAATTGATGCAGATTCTGGGTATTTCTGTATTTGCCAAAACGCCAATAAATGAGCTACTTACAAAAGCACAAATCAAACAAAATGTCAAAGAACAACTTAACTTATTTAATTTCAACGAAATATTAACGCATCACTAATGATTAAGAACCTTAAAAAATGAAGCGATCCATTTTATGAAAAAGCTTTCAGATTATACAAATACAATGTGCGGCGGAAACAAATTGATTAACAGATAACAATTAGTGAATTGGATTTTTTGTCCTGTGCTAGCATTCTATTCTGGAGTTTCAGAATACAGTATTCTGCCCAGCAGGGGATAGACCTTACAGGTTATGTTTGCTTCTTAATCCTGAAATAATATACCAGATACAGGATCCCCTGTATAAAAATCGTGATGCCTATAAAAACATATGGCCCCCTGTCCCTGATTTCTGCGTATCGCAACTGACTAAACCAGGCCAGAATATACCATAAAAGAAAGAAAATTCCCGCATAATTCTCATACTTCCATGACAAAATGAATCCCATTATAAAAAGGGCCATAAGCAGAGGAAGCATAATTCCCGGCAAATTCAAAAAATCAATTGCACTACTGTGAATTAATTCACCGGCGACGTAAATCATATATAATACTGCATAATTAATAAGAAGCAGGTTAAGTATGAATCTCCATCGCTGAGGCTTTGATGTTGGAAGTGTCCTGGCTTTTTTATACCATCCTAAAAGAAGAAAAGCACCGGCTATCAAAATGGGTGTTGCTAATATTATATCCATCCCTCTTTCAATAGTAATGATAAGTCCATTTATCCAGATGCCGACATTCAGAATTAATAGAATAATTCCCGTAATAAACTTTAATATGTGAAATACATGCTTCACTATCTATGGAATAATAAATATCAGCTACTGTTTCCAATATTTCTTCTCTCTTTCCTCTCCTGCTTCTATCCACTGCGGAACAATATTATCAAGGAATGATCTCTTCTCCTCATTCAGCTTTTTCATGTCAAGACCTATGTACTCCTGTGCCTTCTCTTTTGTGCTGATATCAGGATACGGAACCTCTTTATTTTCTCCAAGATCAACCAGCACCCTTGCCAGCTTCACCCGTGCATCCT
>JALONV010000061.1 GCA_025454755.1 Bacteroidales bacterium
CAAAACGCGCCGCCTCTTTCCCATATTAACAACAATCCTCCTGTCATTCCGAGCGAAGCCGACGCAGGAGGCGAAGAGAGGAATCTCCTACCTATAAGCTGCGTTTTATTAAACGATGTGTATAAAGGGTAGTCCTGGGAGGGGTAGGGGTGGGTTTATTTGCACTTCTTATATTTTCAGTATACATTTATATAAACTTTCATCTGTAAATGTCTCAGATAAATGAGGATCTGATAAGGAAGGTTTTTAACGAGATGCTTAAGCATAAGGCAACTCTTGCAAAGATGGTAATGGATGAGGAGGAGGAACCGATTTCCGTATACTTGCCGATCTTGTTATTAAAAACTTCCCATGGCCGATAGGAGTTGAATTGCGGCGACTCTTTTCCGGATCAATGCGTCAGCTTGACAGGATGCGCCTCGATCAGATCTTCAAGACCATCGAGCGCTCAATGCAGTTTCTCAGTTTCGTAATGCTCTCCCAGCTTGTAAAGGAAAAGAGTGAAGGACGTATAATTATACCTGAAAGTTTCAGAAAAGAATTCGGCAACAGGTTCTTTGTACTGAGCCTGGGAAATTTTGCATGGCTTATCAGAGGAATCGGTAATATTTTCGAAGAGCAGAAAACAGAATGGTTCATGCCCGAGATGTCTGAAAACTTCAATGGCAAATTTTACAACGCCCTCGATTTCTGGATACCTGAACGCAATGAGATAGGACATTATCAAATCAACCTTACCCAGGAAGATATTGAAAAAAGGTGTGTGGAATATGAGGAGAAACTGACCTTCATACTTCAGAAGATCGCCTTTCTTGCAAAATACAAGCTGGTCTCAGTCAAGGAGATAAAAGTTATAAAATCGAAGGTTCAGCAGGCTTCATTCCATCATATAATAGATCTCCTCAACAGTTCCGATTCCGATTTCAAGGCAAAGGAGTTCGATGAGCCTGCATTCACCGAGAGCCATTCCGTACTGCTCATGAAAACCATGAAATCCCTGGATCAGTATCTTAACCTGTCGCCGCTGATAATCGATACAAGCACTGAAATACTGGATACGAAGGAAAAGTTCGATATCAAAAAAGATATTTTCATGTACTCGAAATTCCGGAACGATCAGCTTATGTATCTCGGAACTGAGGTCACCGAGAAATGTGATCTCCGTTCGCTGAAAAACTATGACATCCTCCTGAGGGAATTCAGGCAGCTGCTGATATCGGTTACAGGATCAGATCATCCTTCAATATAATTTTCAAACCCTGATGATGCAAAAGAATCCTTTTAAGTTCCTGGATAGTTTCACGAAAGATGACCGTGAGATCTTCTTTGGCAGGGACAAGGAGATCGAGGAGCTTCATTCGAGGGTATTTGAAAGCAAGATACTTCTGGTATACGGAACTTCCGGAACAGGCAAATCATCGCTGATAAACTGCGGGCTGGCAAATAAATTCAATGACTCCGACTGGCTGCCTGTGAGCGTGAGGAGGGGTACCGACATAAACCGGAGTCTCTTTGACGCCCTGGCAAAAAATGCAATAACCAAATCGCCTTTTGAAAAAAAGGGTTCTTCGGGAGGCACGGCCTATAACCTGGAAAAGCTACTGAGGTCTGTCTGGCTTGATCATTTCCGTCCGGTGTTCCTCATATTCGACCAGTTCGAGGAGCTTTTCATCTTCGGCAGCAAGGAAGAAAAAAATGAACTGATTAAGAATGTTGCAAAGGTCGTCGAATCCGATATACAATGCAGGTTCATCTTTTCGATAAGAGAAGAATACCTGGCAGGTGTCACCGAGTTTGAAAGAGTGATCCCTGCTTTCCTTTCGAACAGGATAAGAATAGAGAAGATGACCAGGCAGAATGCCATTCAGACCATTGAAGGCCCCTGCAGGATAAATAACATTGATGTTGAACCCGGATTTGCGGAAGCATTGCTGGAAAAGCTGAATCCCGACTCTCCTGAGGTCGAACTTACCTGGCTTCAGATCTTCCTCGACAAGATCATGAAGCTTGCTGAAGGTGATGATCATAGCATCAACAGGTTCACCGCCGGGTTGCTCGAGAAAGCCGGAGACGTCAAGGATATCCTGGGCCAGTTCCTCGAAGAACAAATTTCGAAGCTGGACGATCCGGAAGCAGGACTGGTTGTACTGAAGGCATTTGTTTCATCAAAAGGGACCAAGCACCAGATAACTGAAGAACAGGTTCTTGAATACACGAATACATTTGGAAAAAATATTGGCAATGAGACGGTCCGGGAGCTTATACAGAAATTCATCAAGCTGAGGATCCTCCGCGACAAGAACGAGGATGGCATGTACGAACTGCGACATGATTCGCTTGCCTCAAAGATCTATGAAAAAATCACCATAGTTGAGAAGGAGCTTCTTGAGGTAAAATCCTTTATTGAGAATGCTTATGCGAACTATGAAAAGAGAGGCCTTCTTCTCAAGGATGAGGATCTGAACTATATAGCTCCTTATGAAGACAATCTGTTCCTGAATGAGAAGAGCCTTCGGTTCATTGAGGAAAGCAGGAATGAATTCCGCCGGGCAAGAAGAAGGAGACTTAATTATGCGATTGCCGCAGTATCTGTAATAATCATCCTTCTAACCATATTCTCGGGCTGGGCAATGAGATCGAGAAGAAATGCCATCATTCTGAGGCAGATGGCCCTGGAGCAGAAAGATGCAGCTGTCAGGTCGAAGGTTGAGGCTGATTCGGCAAAACAGGTAGCATTGCTTTCCCAGCTTCAGGCTGAAGAGAACGCGAAGCTGGCTTTGGCAGCCAGGAATCAGTCGGAAACCGACAGAAAAGAGGCTTATGCAGCATGGGAGAATGCCCTGCGGCAAAAGACCATTGCCGATAAAATGTCAGTTATGGCAAATGAACAGGCTAAGAAGGCTGAGGAAGAAAAACAGGTTGCCGAGCAGCAAAAAATACTTGCTCAGACTGCCGGGGAAAAAGCAAAACGGTTGAGCCTGCTTTCGACTGCACAAAACCTGGCGTTGAGATCCCTGTCACTTGACAGGAAGCGTGAAATAATGGGGCTTCTTGCTGTTCAGGCTTTCAACTTTAATATCAATAACGGTGGCTCTGCAGACGATCCGGTAATATTCAATGCGCTTATTAAGGCTTATGATGTCCTTGATTATTCGAGGCATTCTCTTTTTAAAGGCTCATTAAATGAGATCAGAAGCCTGGCTGAGAAAGAGAATGAAATAATTGGTTCAGATATAGAAGGAAATCTAATGAGTTGGGACGGTGACGGAAAGTATACTGCCACTACAAATTCTTTGTCATCTTTTTTCATCAATTTTATCAAACTGAGTCCTGATGGAAAGGAATTGCTCACTGGCTATGAAGATAATCAGCTTATTCTCAAAGGCCTGACACTCGATGATCAGGGAGTTCAAATGGAAGGACATAAAGGAAGCATCAGGGCGGCATGCTGGAGTGAAGATGGTAATTCAATTGCTACCGGAGGCAGCGACAGTCTGATAATTATCTGGAATTCTTCAGATCCCGTCAGGGAAATAAAAGCTAATGCAGCTATTCGCGACCTTACATTCTGCGGACCTGATACTTTGGCTTCTGTTAGTGAAGATGGTTCAATATGTATCTGGAATTTAAAAAGCTCATCAAATGAAATTTTATATGAATCATCTGGTGAAAAAGCATTGTGTTTAGCATATAACAGGATCAGAGGATATCTGTTTGCGGGGAATGAAGACGGAATAATATTGTGGTTTGATTTGCGTAACGTCAGGGGATATTATGGCAGGTATGCATCACATACAACCGGAATTGACCACCTTATATTCAACAATGATTTTTCACTGGTCGCCACCGCAGCCTGGGACAAAACAATCCGTATTTATAATTATCTTGAATTCTTTGAGCAGCATAATTTTGTTAAAGGTGTAAAAAGCATTGAAGATCTTGATTCCAGGACACGCACATTGATCTTTACCAGTGAGAATAAGCTGGTAGCAGGTATGTCGGATTGCACTATCAGATTATGGGAGACTTCCTCTCCCAATCTTGCTTCAAAAATATGCGGAATAGTGAACAGGGATATGATACCAGGCGAATGGAACGATTATATAGGATCTGAGATACCCTATGAGAAAACATGTGGGAGGAACCAATAACAAACATGGTTAGAATGAAACGGATAGTCATTATAGAATTTCTTCTTGCCGTTACAATGACAATCAACGGACAATTAAACAGGTCTGCCGATGAAGCGGTCAAAGATTGTTCCGGACTTTTAAAAGCTGCAGAAGTTGCATATCAATCCGGGCTCTTCTTCAATTGTATAAATTCTGTTGAAATATTGCTTGATTCATGTGATCTCACAAGGAAAGAGGAACAAGTGGTTTTGGAACTTCTTGCAAAAGCATATGTCGAAACAGATGAGATGGATAAGGCAGACGCAACTGTTAACCTTCTGCTTAAAAAATTCCCGCATTATGACTTGATCGAGAGTGAAAATCCGGAACAGTATAACCGTCTGGTTAAGAAGTATCAAATACATCCTCTTATTACAATCGGAGTAAAGAATACAGCAAACTGGCTTCAGCATAAGACAACAGGAGTCTATTCTGTGCTGGACGGGCTTGATTACAGCCAGCCTCAGGCTAAAGCGCCTTACTGGTTTACATATTACGGTATGGCAGAATATGAATTTATTAACGGTCTCTCTGCCAATGTTGACTTAATGTTCTTTCTGTCATCCTACAGAAGGGATATAAAAGCAGATCCCACTTTTAATCTTACATATATAGAACACGATGGCTTTATAGAATTCCCGGTTTACCTGAAAAAATATTTTTACCCGGGTAAAAATTTCCAGGTATATGCTTCCGGGGGCGCAGGTTTATTCTATATGTGGAAAGCACGTGGCAACGTTTATCTTACATATACTGCACAGGATATCATTACAGGGAAGAATGCTGATTTCAGCGGCTTTATGGAAGATGTCGATTATCTGGATATGAAGAACAGAGCCACTGCTCAATGGAACGCAGGAATTGGTGTTGGTTATAAGGTAAAGAATCTGCGGCTTTTCCTTGATGCCAGATATCTTGGGGAGATCGGCAGCTTTACAGCTCCCGAAAAGAGCGATATGTTCCCTGAACTGAAAGAGACCTTCTTTTATATTGATCAGAAAATGAAGATAAACCAGTTCGAGATGGGTGCCACAATCTCATATACTCTTTTCAATTCGGTTAAGAGGCTGAAAAAAACAAAATAATCTTTTTTAACCGCAAAGGCCGCCAAGGAAACACGCAAAGTTCGCAAAGACAGGCCCCTTTCATGTCTTATGATAGTTCTTTTTTTCCTGGATTTTCCTGGTCGACTTTACAACCACCTCTCTTGGGACAAACCTTGAAACAAATGCTACAAAAGCATTCTTAAATCCGGGAATGACTACTGGTTTTCCCTTCATCATTGCATTGTATCCGATCTCAGCAACTTCATGTGCCGACATCATTTCTCTCTCTCTTAGTAACTTTGGATCACCAATTGCTACTTCATGGAATTTGCTTTCGGTAGATCCGGGGCAGAGAGCGGTAACTGTTATTCCTTTGTTTTTCAGCTCATTGTTCAGTGCCTGCGAAAAACTAAGGACAAATGCCTTGGTTGCAAAATAGACCGACATGGTAGGCCCGGGAGTGAAAGCCGCAAGGGAGGACACGTTGAGTATTTTTCCTCCTCCCCTTTCAATCATCCCCGGCAGAAAAAGTCTTGTAAGGTGTGCAAGAGCTGTGATGTTAAGGTTTATCATTCTCTCCTGCTTGTCCCAATCGCTCTCCGCAAAAAGGGCGAAATCTCCGAATCCTGCATTGTTAATAAGGTAATCGATCTCAATTCCATGACTGGTAACCTCATCGAAAACTTTTTTCGCTGCATGGGGTAAAGAGAGATCCTTAACCATGAAACGGACACTCACTTTATATTTTTCTTCGAAATCAGTTTTTGCTTCTGATAATTTATCGCCGCTTCGTGCAACAAGAACAAGATTATCTCCCTTTGAGGCATGTATCCTTGCCAGTTCCAGTCCGATGCCGCCGGAGGCACCTGTTATTAATGCGGTTTTAATCATATATTATCTTTTTAGTGATATATTATCTGTTTTTTGCAACAACTGCCCTGGCAATGAAAGGGAAAAATCTGATGGTAAATGCTGTCAGTTTTCCGAATGGCGAAAGGATTATTCCGGATCTGCGTTTTCGTATTAGTTTCATTATTGAATGAGCCACTTTTTCGCGTGGCCACTGGAGAGACTGTTTACGTTGCGGTACAGGTATGGAAGATCCGTCGGAACTCAGGAAACGTTTGCCTTCTTCATTCCTGGTAAATCCCACATATACAATTCCAAAATGGACATCCGTGCCTTTAAACTCAGCACGAAGCGACTGCCAGAGTGCTGTAAGAGCCATCTTCCCGGCAGAATATGTCGTATAATCCGGCAATCCCATCAATCCGGCAAGCGATGATATAAATACAATGCTTCCCGTTGATTTCCTGATATAAGTAATTGCTGCCTTTGTCGGATATACTGCTCCGTATATATTGCTGTTGAGTGCCTTGCGGAATTCCTCAGGATCAAAGCTTTCGAATGTGCCATAACCCACAATACCTGCATTGTTTACGAGTATATCGAGTTTCCCGAATCTATCAATCACTTTAGTGATCCTGATATCTGTCTGGGGAAGACACAGATGCTTTATTGCTTTCGCAGAAGAAAAATAATGATCGTCGCATGAGATCATGGCCATGGAAAGGTTCAGCCTGGGCTTTGTTCCGGTAAGCACCGACAACTGCAGGAAGCCCTTCCCGGTAACTGCCTGAAGCACTTCCTCCTGAGCCTGCCGTTTTGAGTCCATGTAATCGAGCTTGTAGATATTGCCGCTATATGGTCTTGTTTCATCCCCGGGATTATCCCTGGTTCCCGGCCCGAAAGAATTGGCAGTCCCCACATGTATCATCTTCTTAACCCGGCAGTCAAGAGCAGCTTTGATTATGTTTCTGGTGCCGTCAATATTTATCCTCCGGATATTCTCCGAACGGTTGGGAATCACATTTGTTACAGCAGCCGTATGAATTACATATGGACAGCCATCCATGGCATTCCTGACATCACTGTCTGAAAGCAGATTTCCTCTCGATATCTCAATATCGAGTCCATTCAGCGTACCGGTTTCACGCCCGTTTTCAAGAAATGCTTTTACGGCATGGCCTCGTTCTAGCAGCACCCTTGCAAGGTTACTGCCCAGCATTCCATCGGCTCCGGTTAAGAATATTTTATTAATAGGCAGCTGTATATGTTGTGAGAACTAATTTTATTCGCTGAGCCTGTACATTTCTGCTCCTGCAAGAAGGAAGCATCCAAGTCCGAAATCCTCGAAATTCGGAACTTTATCATATCCTACCGGCTGGCTGTCTTTAGGCTCTTTCCCGGTTCCCTGGACAAAACCAAGAAATCCGTCAGGATGGACACATTCATTGACAAGATCTTTCCATGCTTTCCGGATAACCGGAAGATATTTGCCCCTGTCGAGGACTCCATGATTTATACCCCACGCAATTCCATAAACAAAAAGAGCGGTGCCTGTCAGTTCCCTGCCGCCAAAATTTGATCGATCGTGGAGGCTGACATTCCAGAAACCATCAGGCCGCTGGCATGCAACAAGAGCATCGATCATCTGTCTATAAGTTGCCAGATATTCAACACTGTAGGCTGAATTTGCAGGCAGAAAATCCATTGTTCTGACAAGCGCTGCAAGCACCCATCCGTTGCCCCTCGACCAATAGCAATCTTCTCCGTTCGGTTCCACATATGGCGGATCAAAATCCTTATCGCGCCACCAGAGATGATCTTTCGGGTTGTAAAGACCATTGTCTCCGTGCAGATTTTTTGTGTAGAGATACATCTCATGCATCCTGTCGAAATATCTGTTGTCATTATACACATACCCCAGGCGTGCAAATACGGGCATTGCCATCTGCAGTGCATCTATCCAGTTCCAGTCGTCGATCTTGTCGGATGCAAGCATATTGTCGATACAGGCTTTTATCTGGGAAATCCTTTCGGTTTTGGTCTTGTCTGTCAGGAAAAGATCTATATAAGTCTGACCACAGCACTGATTGTCTCCATTCCTGGTTTTGATCCCGTCCCGCAATCCCCATTTATGGAATTCTCCCCACGAAACAGCATAGTTCAGATAGGCTGGATCCGGCTTTATGCTGTAAAGTGCCATCAATCCCTCGTAATAAACACCACGTGTCCAGATATTGCTTGGACGTTCGCGGTCAGTGACACTTGGTTTGCCCACATCGGACCATTTCTCCATGAAATATTTATTGGCGAGGATCATTGCTTCCATGGTTTTCTCTTTGGGAACCTGCTGAAAGACAATCTTCTTGCCTGTGTATCCCAATAAGAGGTCTGTCAGGTTTTCTGCAGCTTTCCTGTTTTCAAAGCTTTCCGGAAGACGGTCATGATCAATGTATTCGTTATATATCCAGGGATCGCCGATGGCAAAAACATATCCCTTGCCATATTCTGTTTCAGCGATCAGGACTTTCCCATTTTCTGTTAATATTGGTTTGGCTTTTCCTGAAAGGTTTATGTCTGAGACTTCCTTGATATAGATTTTTGATACGCCTTTGAACAGTGGATGATCAATAAAATCCCTGCTGGCGCCCATTTCGAAATTTGTACCGGTTACAGGATGTAGGGTTACATGATTAAAAGTCATACCGAAATTCTTTGTCAGCTGGTTAAGATGTGTGAACTCACAGTTAGGTGCATCATTTGCAAGAATTGCAAGCACGCCTCCTTTTTTAACCCAATTCTTTATTGCCTTGATATCCTCGGTCATTATATAATTAGGTGTTTTCGATTCGGTGGTGGTATCAGGATCGACAATTATATAAACATCGACACCGGCTAATTCTGATGCCAGCGGCTTCTCGATAGTCTTTAGCTGTGCTCCCCTCGATTCAAATATCTGGCCCCACCTGTAGTAACCGCTGAACTCTGTGTCAGTCCACAGGTAGTGAAAAGGTTGACCGGTTTTTGCATTTGTCTCACGGTTAAACCAGTTGTCAAGACCGACTACTGCCTGCCCGAATAAATTATGTAAAAAAAATCCGGCAAGGATTAAAGTCATTATAGTGAACCGCCGGAAGAAGGATCTGCTATTTTTCATAATTTCTGGAATTATTCATTTCAAAAATAAAAAACATTAATGATGAAAGGACTACAATTGTCAAAAATTAGCAGACTGAATTTAGAGCAATTGAAAATTTAAGTTTTTTTAATAATTCTTTTTTCACCACGAGAACAGGGATTTATACGGATTTAGAAAATGGAATACTCCTTTTTAATCCTGAATCAAAAAAGCAGGAATAAACGGTATAACGGGGTGACGGGGTGACGGGGCGAAGGTAAAATGGTTCAATGGTGCAAACCACCTTCGCCAAGGCTACGGTGGTCAAAGGGTGCAGAGGGTAGAAGAACTTTTCTTATCTTTGTATTATTAGGCCGGATATCCGTTTAATAAATGTGTTTTTTTTGGATCACTCTTAAAACAGATCGCTATGAAAAAACTGTCATTTTTGGTCGTCATTGCATTTTCACTTCTGTTATTGACATTCTGTAAGAAAGATGAATTTTCAGAACGATTCATGTTGTTAACTACTCCTGTCTGGACTTCAGACTCTCTTCTGGCAAATGGAGATGATGCCAGCGGCCCGGGTGAGGTGCTGGAAGATTTCAAAGGAGATGCAAAATTCAACAAGGACAAGTCCGGTTATTTTGGTGATTACACAGGCAGATGGTGGTTCGAAGCTCATGAAACGTTGCTCGTTATTGATCCCGATGCTGACACTATCCCGATATATATTTACTGCAATTTAGTAGAACTAACAGAATTATCTTTGAAAATAACCGCCTCTGTTCCTAACAAGGATAATCCGTTTCAGGCATTACCAGTCAGAATGACATTTAAAGTCAAGTGATGCGATTCGTTTGCACTGCTTTGGTCCTTTTCCTTCTCTTCTCTGTAAATGCTTCTGCTCAGTCCGGCACAGTCAAAGGCAAAGTATCGGACCGAAGTACCGGAGAACCTCTTGGTGGTGTTTATGTTATCTACTCCAGAAACCTTGGTGTAACCACCAGTGATGATGGGACATATTCAATTACAGGTATTTCTGGTAAAATGTTTGTTACATTTCAGTTTATTGGTTACGAAATTTTAACCAGAGAGGTCCATGTTAATGATAATGAAACAGTTGAACTCAATATTTCGCTTGATACCAGAATCAGTGAGATTGATCAGGTGGTCGTCACTGCAAACCGGACAGAACAGCGAATTGCCGAGCTAAGTGTTTCAATGAATATAATCAAGTCATCATTCCTTGATGACAATCATATTACTGATGCCCAGGAAATAATCAATAAAACACAGGGAATCGAGGTAATGGACGGTCAGGCGTCTGTCAGAGGAGGCAGTGGGTTCAGCTATGGAGCCGGAAGCAGGGTTCTTGCATTGATCGATGGCCTTCCGATGGTCTCGGCTGATGCAGGAAACATTAAATGGCAATTCCTTCCACTCGAGAATATTTCGCAGATTGAAATTATAAAAGGAGCCTCCTCGGTTCTTTATGGTTCATCAGCTATGAACGGCATAATAAACTTCCGGACTGGCGATGCAACAAATATACCTGTAACAAATTTCTTTACAGAGATTGGCATTTTCGGCAAACCAAAGAATAAAGACTGGATATGGTGGGATACACCCCGGGTATTTTCAAGTATGTCGTTTTCCCATTTACAGAAAATTGGGAGCAATGATATTGGGATAAGTGCAAATCTTTTTCTTGATGAAGGATACAGGCGGCTTAATGGGGAAAAGCTCGTACGCATAAACCTGAAATTAAAACATTTTCATAAAAACATTCAAGGATTGACATATGGTTTGAATTTGAATTCGGGATATACGAATAAGAGAGACTTTGTCCTCTGGGAGGACGCTGACTCCGGTGCGCTTAAACAAGATGTCAAGACTGCTGCAGAACTTCATGGCGATTTTCTTGATGTTGATCCATTTATTTCTTATAAAAAAAGTAACCGGTTCCAGCACGATCTTCGTTTAAGAGCCCAATCTTCGAGGAACAGGCTGCCTGATAATCAAGAGAATAACAGCGATGCTATTTCGCTTTACTCGGAATACCAGCTCTGGTACAGACTATTTGAATTCCTTGATCTTACTGCGGGAGTTTCGGAGAATTACATTAATGTGAATTCAAATTTCTTCAACGATCATCATGGAATAAACATTGCAGGATTTACACAATTTGAAATCAGACCATTAGACCGCCTTAAAGCTGTAGCAGGATTACGTGTTGAACATTATTCCCTGGATAATAAAAATGACAAGATTGTCCCGATTTTAAGAGCAGGTTTGAACTGGCAGGCAGCAAGTTTTACTTTCCTGAGAGCATCGTTCGGACAGGGATATCGCTATCCTTCCATAGCTGAGAAATTCGCAGCAACCACATTAGGATCTATAAGAATAATAGCAAATCCCTCTATTGTATCTGAATCAGGCTGGAACACTGAAGCAGGAATCAAACAGGGCATATCATTTGGGAAAATGACCGGTCAGGCAGATCTGTCGCTTTTCTTTATGCAAAATTCAAACCTCATCGAATATAAATTCGGATTTTATCCTGAAGGCCTGGGATTCAGAGCTGCCAATAATGCAAATAAAGCAAGAATCTATGGGGCAGAGCTTGAATTTCTTCTATATCGGTCATATGGTCGCATAAATACAACCTTTTCCGGAGGTTATACTTTCATGTATCCTGTTGAATATGACAATGACATCCACAAAAATACAGATACCTACCTTAATTACAGAAGGATGCATTCAGGCAATGTTGGCGCTAATGTAACATGGAAGAAACTTGATATCGGGCTTGATTTATTTATTAAATCAAAGATCCTGAATATCGACAGCGTATTTCTTGACACACAGATACTGCCTGGGTTCGACAGATACTGGCCTGAGCATAATAAGGCTTGTGGCATTTTTGATGTAAAAGCTGGTTATAAACTCACTGAGAAATTGAGTCTCTCATTTGCTGTTAAGAATTTAACAAACACCCAATACATGGGAAGACCGGGTGATATCCAGCCGCAGAGAAACTACAGCATCAGAGTTTCAGCGAAGTTTTAACCACGAGAACGCTAAGAATAATAACCGAATATCTTTCCGATCAGAGGCGTCGGGCGTCGGGCGTCAGGCGTCGGGCGTCGGGAAGAATAATATTTTTTTTGACGTTCCTGGCGCCTGATGCCTGAAGCCTGAAGCCTTTTACTTTGACCTGTATTTTATTAAGGATGTAAGCATAGCACTGATTTGTGCTAACTCTTTCTCCAATAGATTGTATTGATTCTCATTAAGATACCCGATCTCCATACCTATTACCAGTTGTGTTCTTAATTCTGCGACGGAGCCTCTGGCAATGTAAAAATGACGGATACTCTGTTTATCAGTATCAAGATTATCTCCCTCAGCGATATTCGAAGGTATTGAAACTGATGCTCTTCTTATTTGGTCTTTCAGTCCAAAATCCTTAATGAAAGCTCCTTCTTCCGTAAGTTTATAAATCCTTACAGCAAGATCCTTGGATTGTTTCCAAACCTTTAATTCCTTAAAATTTCCCATTTTGCAGCGATTTAAATGAATATTAAAAAATTCCACACTCCAATTTATAAAACATTTACCCAATATTCAAATTCCCTACGCCCGACGCCTGACGCCTGATGCCTGACGCCTTTTCCTAATTGACTAAGATTCAACTTTTAAGATTTTTTCGAATGATATGACGAAACGCGTCCAATTAACTAAATATCAATATAATATTTTAGACTTATTGGAAAATTCAAATAATTGTATACTTTTAAGCCGTTTTTGAATTTAAACAGAACCTGGGGCGGATGCCTTGTCATCCATAAGCTCCTGAATATAAACTTAAAAACTATTCTATGAGAAAAATTCTGACATTAATTGCCGGTATCATAATTACCGGAAATCTTTTTGCCGGCGGACTGGTTACCAACACCAACCAGAGTGCCTCGTGGGTTCGCATGCCCTCAAGAAATGCAACAACAGAGATTGATGCCGTTTACAATAATCCGGCAGGGTTAATGAAAATGGAAAACGGATTCCACTTCAGTCTCAACAACCAGACTATCTGGCAGAACAGGACTATTACAAGCTCATACCCTTACCTTAACAATGGCACTTACAAGGGTAAAGTCTTTGCTCCTTTGTTTCCATCGATCTATGCTGCTTTTAAGCTAAATAAGATTGCTTTCTCCTTCGGTTTCATGCCGATTGGCGGTGGAGGTGGTGCGACATATGATGCAGGACTACCTTCATTTGAGATGAGCATTGCGGATCTTGTACCTATGACGGCAGCAAATGGATTCGGGACCACTGAATACGATGCTAATATTTCCTTTGAGGGTTCATCAATCTTTTTTGGATACCAGGCAAATGTGTCGTACAAAATAAATGATATGATCTCTGTTGCAGCCGGCCTCCGCATGGTAACTGCAAAAAATACATATACCGGCTATTTAAGAGATATCAGCATCAATCCTAATTATCCTGCTTTTGGAGCTGCATTTAACGGTTCTATGGTGCTTGCCAGCGATTTTTTCACGGCAGGAGCCACAACTCTTAATGGACT
>JALONV010000062.1 GCA_025454755.1 Bacteroidales bacterium
CTGTAACGACTCATTTCCACACTTCTGACTGACATATTGATCAATGATGCAATGTCCTTGGAAGAGAGACCCATTTTCAAGTATGCACATATTTTTTTATCCGAGATATTTAATTCAGGAAAGGTTTCACCTAAACGCTTAATGTAATTTTCATGGACCATATCAAAATTCTCTTCAAATCGTTTCCAGTTATTATCATTGCTTATATTTTCAAGGATATTTTTCTCTATCTGACCAAGTCTTGATAAAATAGCATTTTTATCAGTATTTGCTTCTAAATCTCTGGTAACTTTTGACAGCTTATCTGTTATTTGCAGTAAAATTTCATTCTTCCGTATCAAATTCATGGTTGAACTGGCCAGCTCCTGTGACTTATGTCTCAGTACATATTGAAGCTGCTGGTTTTTTAATTCTTTTATTTCTTTCTTTTTTTCGGTGTTTATAGCCTCAAATTGTATCTTTTGCTCGTTTATCTCGAATTCTTTCTGTTTTTCCATTTCAAGGGCTCCTAGTTTTGACCTGTAGTTAGCCCAAATAATTAAGGCAATACAAAACATTATAAATAAAAGGACATAGGTTGAAACTGCCAGCCGGGTTTCGTACCAGGCTGGAGAAACATTTATAATGTATTCACATTCTGCCATTTCTGATCTCAACCTGTTATAAGCTCTGACTTTAAATACATAATTTCCTTTGGGCAAATGTGTATATTCTCTGATAATGTCAGAGGAGAGAGCTGACCATGATTCATCATAATTTTCGAGTTTTGAGCTATAACTAACCAGATCGGCTTTACGGTATTCAGGGGCAACAAATTCTAATCGCAATGAGTTTTGATGGTGGTTAAAAGTGCCTGATGAATTCTGCTCCCGTATACGTCCGGTTTCAATCTCACCATGTTCCTGATTTAAAACAACAACATTTCGTAAAAACACTCTAAAATCATCTCCTGTAAATACTGTCTGTAAAGGATTCAACCTGTAAAAACCATCTTCAGTGCTTATAATAATGTTAGTACTGTCAATAAAGTTAAAATTTTCAAATCCAAGAATTAAATTGGGCTGGAGAATACAATAGGTTAATGAATCCATAAGATATTCCCCTTTGGAATCCTTTTTTGCAACTCCAGCAAACTTATAAGAAACACACCAGACATCACCATATTTACTTTCATGCAATTTCATGTGTTGTGGAGGTGAAACAAACATTTTATTCCATATTGTATCTGGTTCCACTCTGTCTGTACTATTATTATAGACATAAAAACCCTGGTCAGAAGCGAAAAGTATTTTGCCTCCCACCCGGAACATACTGTTATTCAGATTGGGTGTAAACCCTTTCTTTTCATCGAATAAATCAACCCGTATTATACTATCGTAGGCAGAATCAAAATATAAATGAAAGAGTCCTTTCTGCCAGTGACTAAACCATACTGTCCCATCAGTATCCTCTTCAAATATATGACTCGTCTCAGTAAAATTTCCTTTTATAAAATGGGATAATTTCCATGTTCTCCCTGTCTTTTTCAAAATGAACAATCCCTGGTATGAACATCCGAGAATCATGTCGGGATGTTTGCTGAGAGGTTTAAACGACCAGGTTCCCTGAAGCCCTTTGATAGATTCGATACTATTGGGGTGAATAATATAAGCTCCCTGATCTTTACCGCAGAAGAGTGTATTATCTATCTCAGTTAAACACCAAACCTGGCCCTCCATACCTTTTATCAACTTCAATTCCATCGGCAAGTGACCGTCGGAGAAAGGATAAATGGTAGAATAAAGACCCTGGTTGGTGCCCAGATAAAGTGTATTATTCTTCAGAAATGAAGTATAACCTGCTCCATACTTGTTATTGTCTCCGAAGATGTTCCTAAATGGATTATTCAGCTGAACATAATCAATTCCTTTATCCAGCCCAAGCCATAGATTTTGTTGATTATCAAAAGCCATACTCAGAATAGTATTATTTTGTAATCCTGAATAAGTATTTACAAATGTTACGCTATTATCATCAATATTCAGAACTGCTATTCCCATTTGTACCGTACCAAAGACAATTTGTTTACCATTGGTCGTTGCACAAAATACCTGATTTGACATCAGAAAATCATCTATCCCTGTTTTATATGGTGTAATGGATTTACCATCAAAGAGATAAACACCATGGAAACTAGTAATAAATAGGACCTTATTATCTGCATATGGTAAAATGGCGGCAACTTTTTTACTTATAAGCAACTCTGAGCCTGGAACCCGGATGAATAAGTTTCCATTTACCATAAAAACACCTTCTTCCGCACTTGCTATGAAAAGAATATTTGAAATATAAGCAGACACATCAATTTTATTATTAAAAGGCAAACAAAGAACCGTATCGCCTCTATATCTGAATATACACCTGTCGGATTGGAAATATATATCTTCATCTGCCTGAAAAATCCTCCAAACTTCATTAAAACTTTTATCTTTATCTTTTAACTTTCCCACCAGGGATTGGTATACCAGCGGGCCATTCTTCATCTGCTGGTAGTAACCAAATTCATTCGATGCACCTGCATAAATTCTTTTATCAGATGCATAGAACACTGAACGAACATTAGATCTATTACCTATAGGGAAGGTAGTCCAGTTTCTACCATCGAACTCCAGCAACCCATAATTATTGGCGAAATACATTACATTCATTTCATCTTGTGTAATGCCCCAGTTTTGTGTCCCCGACTGATAATTATCCCGCCGAAAATTGCGTACTATTGGATAGTTCGCAAAAGAGGTGTATAGATTAAAAGAAATTACCAGAAAAAGAAGTATCCGTCTCATAAATGATTAGCCTGGATTAAATACTATTCTCTTAATACAATATTCAAAAATAGCTTATTTCTTTTGTTGTAAATAGCCTGAAAAGACAATTATTAATCAAGAATTTTATATTCATCTGTATATCTGCATATTATAAATCTTTCCATTGAATTTTTGTGTATTGCAAATGGCCTGAAATTGAATTTATGTGTAGATAAACTTGGCCGCTATTTTTGAAATATTAAATAGATTTACTACAACATTTGATATACTCTTCAATCTCATCTGACCTGACTTTTTTTTTCTGACAAAAATGAACCTTATATCAAAATAAATGTGCCTTATGAGTTATCGTCCGAATAATAACTTAAAACAGTAATAAGATGTACAGACTTAAACTTTTACTTCTCCTCTTTTTAATTCTTTCTGTTTCATGCACCAATAAAGAAAAGGAGGAGCTATTTGAGCGTCCGGATTGGTTAAAAGGGACTTTATACGAACAACTTAAAAATGATCCTAATCATCAGATTTACACAGATGCCCTGGAATTAACCGGTTACGCCAATAAGTTAGAGAGAACTGGCTCCTACACTCTTTTTGCACCGACAGATGATGCTTTCACAACCTTTCTGGCCAGCTATGGTGGAAATATTGAGAATGTTCCTGAAGATATATTGAAAGGTATCGTGGAATACTCAATAGTTAACTTTCCCCTGACTCGCGATTTATTAACAGCTTATTCAGAATGGGGTTACTGGAATAAAACAGTACATAAATCTTTCAAGAAGAAAACCTACTATATAAGACCGAACTACCTTGAAGATGACAAAATGGTTATTAACCAGTGGAAGTATCTCCCGATATATACATCGGAGTATTTCAACACTATCGGGATAGCCGGAAATGAAGCTGTAACCTACCAGTTTCTGTTTCCGGAAACTCAATGGGATAAAGGAGGATTTTCCAGCAATGTATACGATGCCAATTTTATAACTATCGAGAATCCTGCGGAAAACGGTCTTTATTATGGAATAGATAAAGTAATTCTTCCTCTTAACAATATTGCTCAGCAACTTGAAACGGACAGCCGCTCTTCCTCAATGATCAGTCTGCTATCAAGATTCAAAGAGTTCATTTACAGCGAAAGCGCAACTGTCAGTGCAGCAAGTCCGGATAAGCTATATATTAAAACATACTCCGGCAGCAGGGCAGTGGAATTATCAGCTCCTGTTTCCGATATTGATGTTGATATTAATGAAGAGAATATTAATTCTTCATATTCGGAACAGGCTGCCATGTATGCAGCCCACACTATTTTTTCACCTTCAAATGCCAAGCTGGAACTACACCTGGCAAAATATGATGGACAGCCTTCAAGGCCTGCTCTGAGACACCTTATCAACAATCATATTATAAAGAACAGTATTCAATACCCTTTGCATCTGACCAAGCCTGGCAGCCCTCATAAGTATCTTTTCGACCAGGGGCTGGTTCTGGATAAAGAGGTGGTCAGCAACGGACTTGTCTATTACATTGATGATCTGCTTGAACCAAATGTATTTAAAGGTGTTACTGCTCCAATCTTATTCAAGAGTAAGTTCAGTAAGTTCATGTTCGCCCTGGAAAAAATTGATCAGACACTTCAGTTATCCGATGGTGTCTCAGAATACTATCTCTGTGCATTTGATAATGCAAAACTGACATCTATGGGAATTGAATATGATGAATCAACGGACACATTCACAAAAAATGGTATCCGCTGGGCAGTTACTACCAACACTAAGGCAACATCAAAGGATTCAGTAAGGACATTTATTGAACGGCACATTGCAAAAGGTCCGCTAAGGGGAGGATTTGCAAAAACACTTGCCGGGGAGTTTCTGGAAATTGATCTGAACAATAATTTGCTTAAATCAGAAGGAGTGACAATAACGTTCAGTGAAAAATCTGCTGCAGAGAACGGGACCGGTTACACTTTCACCATGAATAATAAGCTCCCGATTCAGAAGGATAATATGCTTTACCTGCAGAGTAACTATGCCAAGTTCTATAATATTCTTATACGAGCCGGCATAACCACTTTATATGATGAATACACGGCTTTTATTATACCTGATTCAAAAATAATTTACGGAACTGCTCCTTTTGATATGCTTAATACAAATGGAACAATTAACACATCTGTCCCGAATGCACAGATTCGCCTTCTTGAAATAGTAAATAATCACGTGGTTACACAGACCCTCTTTACAGGTGACGCAACTGTATATGGAGCTGTAAAAACGAAAAGCGGAAAGACAATCACCTTTAATGGTAATACAATTAATGATTCGGCAGGTACCGTGAACATCGATCCAATCAAAAGAAATATTTCCAAACGTACAGGTGTAGTATTGCATTTGATTGATAAGATACTGATCCCTAATTAATAATATTATACTAACTAAAGCTATGAAGAAGCGTAAATATATTTTGTGGTTTCTGTCAGCGCTCTTTTTAAATATTATGCCCGGATTGTATGCTCAAAAAACAGAGATCTCCGGGAAAGTAATATCGGGCACTGACAATGAAGTATTGATTGGGGTAACAATTGTAGAGCAGGATAAAGATAAACGTATAATCAATGCTACTAATACTGATGTAAATGGAGAATTCCGTCTAAGGCTTTCAAAGCCGGCGACACAAATCATTCTTTCCTATATAGGTTTTATAACCCTCGAAGCTGATGTGGATGCTGGTATTAAGAACCAATACGATTTTACTCTGCAAGAAAATGTATTAGCACTTGAGGGTGTAACCGTAACGGCAAAGGCAAGATCAACCGTTACAAACACTATGCTTCCTGTTGATTTAAGAGATATGGCAGTTTCGATACAATCCATTTCTGTAAAAGACTTTACCGAAACCCCTGCCACATCAGTAGGGGAACTGCTCCAGGGCCGTTTTTCAGGTGTCGATATTACAAATTCATCAGGAAACCCGGGAGCAGGGATGACCATCCGTATCAGGGGCACCAGTTCGCTCAATAGCTCCTCTGATCCACTGATAGTAGTGGACGGAGTGCCTTATGAGACTAAAGTAGATGCTAAAATCAACTTTGCCAGTGCAACGGAAGAGGACTTTGGTGCAATGCTGGATATTTCGCCTTCAGACATCCAGACAGTGGAGGTTCTTAAGGATGCTGCTGCAAGTGCGGTATGGGGTTCACGGGGTGCCAATGGTGTATTGCTTATTACCACCAAGCGTGGGAGCAAGGGTCGAACCTCTTTTGAATATGATTTGAAGGTAACCACTAACTGGGAGCCAGAATCAATTCCAATGCTCAATGGTGATCAGTACTCAATGCTTCAGTTGGAAGGTATCTTTAACTCGTACGGCCAGGTCAGCATACCTAACGAACTTGCTTATAATCAGTCGTGGGGCAATTATTACAATTATGCCCAGAATACAGACTGGATTAGTGCTGTAACCAATAATTCAATGGCACAAGAACATAACTTTTCGCTTGTCGGGGGAGGAGAAAAGGCACGTTATCGTATTTCTACCGGATACTTAGATCAGGATGGAACAACAATCGGAACTTCTATGCAGCGTCTTACTACCCGTATGAATGTTGATTACGATCTTTCAACCAGGCTTCGTCTTTCTACCGATATATCATATACAAACATCAATAACGAAAGAAATAATGGTGATGTTAGGGCATTGGCATATAAGAAAGCACCAAATATGGCGATTTCTGAATTTGACCCGGATGGAATTACAACAGGCAAATATTTCTCACCGGAAATCTCATATCAGGGTGCCGGGTACCTCTATTTTAATCCTGTAGCCATGGCAACAGAGGGTCTAAATAATCTCAAGACAAACCGGATTATTTCCAAGTTCTCGCTCCGTTATTACCTTATTCCGGAAGTATTGGTTTACCAGGGAGACATCGCTTTCGATTATTTAAATAATGATACCCGATCTTTTGTACCTCAATCAGCAACAGGCGCTGCATGGACCAGCGACTATATGAACCGGGCCGCAAAAAAAGAAGAAGTTGCCACTACAACACAAACCTTCAACAAACTGATCTTCACACCTAAACTTGGTGATAATCATAGGGTTACATTGCTGGGAATGGCTTCAACATATGAAAAGTCAAATATTTATATGTCAGCTCTCACTTCAAATACTGCTGTTCCCACAATAACCGAACCCGGCTCAGATTCGCGCAAATTATCCTTATCATCAGGTAAGAATTCCATCCGGAACCTGTCATTTCTCCTGAACTCCAATTATGTGGCATTCGACCGTTACATTATATCTGCAAGTATCCGTGCCGATGGTGACTCCCGGTTTGGACTGGCATCACGCTGGGGATTATTCCCGAGTATTTCGCTGGCCTGGCGATTATCAGGCGAGCAATTCATGAAGACAATTACATGGATTGATGATTTGAAGGTGAGGGGTTCCTATGGAGAGACGGGTACTCCACCGCCTACTACTTACGGATTTCTGGCAAAATATACAGCCGGAAGCAGTTACCTCGATCTGGGCTCAGTTGTTCCCTCAAATATTCAGCTTGATAACCTGAAGTGGGAAACTGTTATTCAAAAAAACATCGGTCTTGACTATTCATTTTTAAAAGGTAAGATTGCAGGAAGCCTTGATTTGTATTCCAAGCGTACAGAAGATGTAATTTTTGTAAATACCACTATTCCATCAACCTCAGGATTTTCTACCCTGGAAGCACAAAACTGGGGAACAATTGATAATAAAGGCTGGGAGTTCAATATCTCTGGTGAGGTCTTAAAAAGCGATGACTTGGCTGTCAATGTTAATTTGAATATCGCCCAGAATAGAAATTACATAATCAATATCCCGGAAGGTTATGCAACAGTGAAATATACTTATGATAACGGGCAATATGCAAGGCGAATTGAAGAAGGAAAACCCATTGGTTCTTTCTATGGATATCGCTACCTGGGAGTATATCCGGATTCCGACGATGCAGTTGTCAGGGACCAGGATGGAAACATCGTTGTTAATCCTGTTAACGGGCAAAATATGTACATGCAGTCAAAACTGGGGTCCTCATTTGTAGGCGGGGATGCAATTTACCAGGATATGGACTTCAACGGAAGAATTGATGAACGGGATATTATATATCTGGGAGATTCAAATCCTCTGTTTACAGGTGGTTTTGGGTCAACTATCTCATATAAAAACTTCACTCTCAATGGTTTTTTTCATTTCAAATACAATTATGATGTAGTAAACGGCACCCGAATGAACTCTGAAAATATGTATAACAGGGATAATCAGAGTCTTGCAACTATGTCGCGCTGGCGTAAACCCGGGGATAATACTGAAATCCCCCGTGCTTTGCTTTATTCCGGATTTAACTGGTTAGGATCTGATCGTTTTGTAGAAGATGCTTCATATCTCAGACTTAAATCCCTGACCCTCTCTTATAAGGTTGGCAAAAATGTCCTGACCAGACTAAAAATCAAATCGTTGAAAGCCTATATCACTGCCTACAACCTATTTACATGGACAAACTATACCGGACAGGATCCTGAAATCAACCTGGCAGGAGGAGATCCATTCGGTATCGCAGTTGACTATTCCAGGACACCACCTGCCAGGTCAATTACTTTGGGAGCAAATATTACATTCTAATAATTAACTATCAAAGAAAACAAAATGGTAAAGTTCTATTATAAAATCGCAGCGATATTTTTATCAGTAATTGTCCTGACCGGATGCTCAGAATGGCTAACACTGGAACCGGAGAATGATCTGATAAAAGATGAATACTGGAAAAACAAAGGTGACATTGAGGCTACTCTGGCCGGAGGCTATAGTGCCCTTTCTCAGAATGTTAGCTACCTGCTTCTCTGGGGTGAATTACGCGGTGATCTGCTTTATCTTACACTAAAGACTCCCCTTGACTATAAGCGGATGATGACAAATATTATAACCAACAACTCAAGCATGGTCAGTTGGAGTGGAATATATAAAGTCATTAATTACGCCAATCATGTGATAGAGAATGCTCCGAATGTCAGGGATGCAGATCCTTCATTCACGGAGACCGAATATGGTTATAGAATTGCAGAAGCTCATTTCCTCAGATCACTGGCCTACTTTTACCTGGTACGTGTATTCAGGGATGTACCTTTAGTTCTGGAGCCTTCAGAGTCCGACAAACAGGATTTCTTTATCACGAAATCTGATGAATTAACAGTCCTTGATCAAATTGTATCAGATCTCGAGAGTGTTAAAGATGGTGCAGCAATTGAATATTCAACCGTTGCTTATACAAAGGGACGGGCAACAAAAGGAGCCATAAATGCCCTCCTTGCTGATATATATCTCTACAGAGGTTCTGTTAAAAAAGGCAAAGGACTTGATGGCAATCCTGATTTCCAGGAAGCCGTATCAGCCTGCGGCAGGGTTCGTGAATTATCATATTCACTACTTCCTCAGGCAAGCTGGTTCACACTTTATTATCCGGGAAACAGCGCTGAATCAATATACGAGTTGCAGTTTAACAAAGACCTGGGACAAACCAATTCCAATCTTGCACGTTTCTCATACGAGCTTAATTTTGAGCTGGCCGCTTCACCGGATATGGAGAGCTTTTATATTGGCAATATTGGAGACATACGCGGGATTGGCGGAACCTACTATCCAACCTCACAGGGGTATAATGAGGTTTGGAAATATACCGGAACTGCAATTACTTCAAGTTCAACCTCAAATCGCCGGGCAAAAGACCGGAATGACAACAACTTCATTATTTATCGTCTTGCAGATGTTTATTTGATGGAGGCAGAAGCCCGGTTACTTATTAACCCAACCGATACAGAGGCGCAGCTATTAATTCAAAGTATAAAAGAAAGGGCGTCAACCACACCCGCAAGCTGGAATCTGGATCTCTCAGAATTACTAACCGAGAGATCGAGAGAACTGGCTTTTGAAGGTAAACGCTGGTTCGACCTGCTTCGTTATGCAAGAAGAAGCGAAGAGGGGAAACAGATGGTTCTTGAAATCCTTTTATCATCTGTATCGGCTTCTGACAGGCCATTTTTTGAATCGAAGTATCAGGATATAAATTGCTACTACCTTCCGATTCACATCGACGAACTGAATCGTAATCCCAACCTGGTTCAGAATCCTTTTTATGCATATTAAAATAAGTATGATATGAAGAAAAATATTTTTAAATCAGAATACATTGCGACTGTATTGTCGGTTGGTTTAATTCTTGCCTTTTCCTCCTGCGAGAAGAACATTGACGAATCAGTCACTTTTGGTGAACAAGATGTTTCCATTGCTACTTACATTAATCAGCATGGTGAAGAGATTGGTGATTTCATGGTTCTTGCACGCCAGGCCGGTTACTCAGGAATTCTGGGTGTTTATGGCAGCTATACAGCTTTTATATTTACAAATCAAGCCCTGGCAGATTATAAACAGGCAAAAGGAATATCACAATTCACCGATGAACAGGCAACGCGTCTGATCCAGTACCATTTGCTTAAGGCGGTGATTACAACCGAAACAATGGGTAATGGCGGATTGAAGCAGGTAACATTTGATGATGACTACCTTACAGCATCCTTTCAAAATGCCAATGATCTGGTAATCAACTATAGTGCGAAAATCACTACTCGCGATCTGGTACTTACGAACGGTGTTATCCATATCATTGACAAGGTACTTGAACCCATTGACTATAGTGTCCGTGATCTGGTTTTCAACACAGCGGATTTTTCAATTTTCAAAGCTGCCTGGCAGGAAACAGGTTTTGATGATGTATATAATTCACAGATTAATCCCACAACATTCTTTGTTGTTTCAGATGCTGTATATCAGAATTACGGGATAACTTCATTGTCCCAGTTAAAGAATCAGCCATTTATTAATAATGATGCTGATGCCCTTAAAAACTATGTTGCCTACCACGCAATCTCCGGCTTTAAGTTTCTGAATATGATTGAGAATGGGAACTTTCCTACGCTTGGCAGTGAGCTGATGAGTTTTAAATCAGAGAATGTATACAAGATAAATAAAGAGATTGTTGGTAATACTGAAACCTACATCTCGGTGAATACTGATGAAAGCAACAGGCAAGCCAAAAATGGCGTCGTGCATCGTGTGGGAGAATTAGTTATACCAAAAAATCCGCTGGCCGAATATTACTTCTTCGATTTCTGGTTTCAGCCCGAAGTAATGGCAATGCCAGGATATTTAACCATACCTAAAAACAGCTGGATTGGTGGAATGGAAAATCTAACCTATGAACGAATGAAGGTACAGATCACCGGCGGCGAGCTTCAATACTTCATTTCATCATACTACCCTGATAATCAAAATTTTATTAACATCGACCATTATAACATAACTGCAGGTAGCTGGACGATTGAGTTTACATTGCCAAAAATTGCTGCAGGTAAATATCGCCTCAGGATGAGATTCAAAGATGGTCCGACACGGGCTATCTGCCAGACTTACTGGAATGGGGATAAACTTGGAGATCCGGTTAATATGAGGACCAACTATGTTCCGAATGAAAAGGATCAGGTTGTGGCAGTCAACTATAAAAGGATATTTATTGCCGATCTTGACTTAAAGGAGACAAAGGAACATGTGATACAATTTAAAACCGTTGTTGCAGGTCAGGGCAATCTGGATGGAATTGAATTTATCCCTATAAACTAATACAGTTATGAAGAAAATATTAAATACTTTATCTTATACCCTGACGCTTTATATAATTACTATATTGAGCACAGGATGTTCATCGAACTGGGACTCATATTACGATGAACCGGAAAGCATGTCTGCGTATGATCTGCTTAAGGCAGAATCAAGCTATTCTGAGTTTCTGCAACTCATTGAGCAGCATGAGCTGGATTACCTTTTAAGGGGGTCTGTGGTTACAGTTTTTGCTCCTGAAAACGGGACAATATATACAACCGGACTCTCCGATGATGAAATAAAGAATCTGCTCCGACAGCATATCGTAAATGGGAGGGTTACGTCTGATTTAGCTTCAGGAAAAAATTATTTTGCGAGCAATGGCGCACTACTGGCTTTTGATTCTGCCTTTTCCACTGTAAATGGGATAAGTTTCTCCCAACAGGGTACCCTGAATAAAGGTTCCATAGTACATAAGATCGCTTCCCTGATGACCTCTTCTTCCAAAGATAACTTATATGAATTCCTGAAAAAGAATAAGGCAACATACAGCTATATATTCTCACTTTTCGACAATGTGACTTTCGATGAAAAAGCAAGTATTAAATATGTGGGTGAAAATGGCGAGTTAACATATGATTCTGTTTTTCTGGCTACAAGCTCTGTACTAACACCTTATCTTTCTTCTTCTGATTATTTTTCTATTATACTATTTACCGACCAGCAGTTTGAGGATGGACTCGGGTCACTTTCTACAGCTGCCAAGGCTGCCATTTCTGCCACGCCTGCCATTAAAAACGGATTTATTGCACGGACTTTTATTCAGAGTTGTTTTAAAGGTTCGAAAGTGATTCCCACATCTTCTGAAAACTGGCAGGCAGTGAACAGCTCTTTACAGACAATAGATCCCTCCAGGTTAAGTTCTGATGTTCATATCTTTCAAAATGCTACGGTTATGAAATATAACAGCCTTGGAAGCAACCTTGCCACAGATTACTTTAACCTGCTGATACAGACAGATTTATATACATTGACCGGATCGGAAGGTGCAAGCGGCGGCACAAATGCCCATGAGGTTGTAACCGTACCGGTATTTGGAAAGGGAAATGGTTTTGCAAGGAGAATATATCCCACCACCACAGCAGGAAATTCACATGCATATTTTATTATTGGCGGACTCCAGAAAGGTTCCTTTGTGCCTGCTCTGAACGGAGTGACCTATACTGTAAGAATGTGTGTATCATTAACCCGCTCCATAAAATGTATACTCTGGGTTTATGATACCGGTACTGCTGACAAGCGTATTTACCTGGATCCCGAAACAAATTTTGATGCATCCAAATACTTTATCTGCGGTACACTTGACGGAGGCATGAGAATTATTGAGTTCCCTCCACAAGCCATGTACACAAGAGTGGTCAGTGGTGCACCCACATTCAAGTTTCATGCCGACTACCGGAACCTGACAGTTGCACAGTTTCCTAAAATAAACAGTGTAACCCCGACTCTTGCACAAACGGGAATTGTAATCGATTACCTGGAATTCATACCTGTTCTATATTAATCATTTAACACTTGTTATGATGAAATCAGTTAAAATCTTGAAAACCCTGTTAATTCTGGTCTTCTTCACATCGCTGGTTAAAGTGTCAGCTCAGGAGATTCCTGCTGACAGTGATGAACTACAGGTATTGAATAATGAAATAAGAGCTGTAAATACCCTGATATTTGATGCTGAGGAGGTTAACAGTGCCCTCTCTTTAGAACATTTCCTTGTGGGAAGGGTGCCAGGGCTGTTATCTCAGCTGAGTTCCGGAAATATGAGTGAAGGCGGTACTTTAACAATCCGCGGCATTCATTCACTTAATGCGACAAATGAACCTCTGATAATTCTTGATGGAATGATTTATGAGAGACCTGTCTTTACATCAATAATCGGAGGACATTCAGAAAATCTACTGAAAAACATCAATGTAAAAGATATCGATAGGGTGATCATTATTAAGGATGGTACAGCTCTGTATG
>JALONV010000063.1 GCA_025454755.1 Bacteroidales bacterium
TGGAAGAAGGTCAATAAAACTTTTTATGATCCCACATTTGGGGGTTTAAATTGGAAGGATGTCCATAACCGTTACTTGCCACTGATTAATACTGCTGAGGATGAGGGAGAATTTTATGGACTCGTCAACAAGATGCTCTGGGAACTTAAAGTATCTCATAACAATATTATCCCACCCGGCTCCTTTGCCCTTTATGAACCACTGGTTTTTGCAGAGGGAAGTGCCGGATTAGATATCCGACTACTCGATGGAACAGCAGTAATCATATCAATTAAACCAGAGTCTTCCGCCTATAAAGCAGGTCTTCGCCCAGGGTATGTGATTCAGACTATTGATGGAATTTCAGTCGAGCAGATAGTACAACAAGCTGAATTACGTGTACGGCCTCCATATAATAGCTCTAACCAAATAGCAATAATTACAAAGGCAATACTTGGCCGTATTTATGGAGCTTCCGATAAGGAGGTACTCATCTCTTATACAAATGAAAGAGGGGAGAAAAGTGAGAAGATAATAATGCGCACAAAACGGGATGGAGTTTCTGTGGGGCCAGAGGGCATGTTCTTTTTTGCCTTAGACTTTGAAACAAAGCTTTTTGATAACGGAATCGGATATATACGATTAAACACTCTGCAACCTCAGTTTGCAGATCAAATATCTTCAGCTATAAAATCAATGGGAAACGTACATGGGATTATTTTTGACTTGCGTGGGAATTCCGGAGGAGAAATTGAAGAAGTACCCAGTATCTTCTTAACAGAGAGAACTTTGTTATATCTCAGAAGGTCAAGGGGCGGTGAAACAAAAGTCTATATTGATCCTGCAGAGGATGCCTTTAAAGGGCCATTGGTCTTGCTTATTGATCCGTTGAGCGGATCGGCAAGCGAACTTCTTGCAGCCTGTCTGCAAGAGATCGGCCGCGCTGTGGTTGTGGGCGAACGCAGCCCTGGATCGGTTCTGGAAATGGACAGAAAGATATTTCTGAACGGAGCGATCTTTATGTATCCTGTGGCTCAGCTGGCAACTCCAGATGGCATAGTGATTGAAGGACATGGAGTTGTGCCGGATATGGAGGTTAGGCTTAACCGTGAAATGTTGCTTAAAGGTATCGATTCCCAGATTGACTCAGCCATCAGGTACATTGAAAAAACAACCAGCCTACAACAACCACTATAAGTACACTGTGAGTCTTTGATTAATTAAAATCTGTATATTTAATGGAATTGATATAACCTTTTTTAGATTCTGGCATGAATAGAGATCCTGCTCAAATTTTAACAACACGAAACACTAACGGTTAAATAATGATCCAACTGCATCAAATAGGTATGATTTTTGCATTATTGAAATAAACTACTTATCTTTGACGTTAGTTACGCTAAACGGTAAATGATTACATCTTTTGGGACTAAAAAGACTGAAAAAATATGGAATGGGGATAGAGTTAAAAACCTACCCCGGGAGATACAACAAATTGGAAGGAGGAAATTAAGGATGCTTAATAACTCACAGAATTTGATTGACTTAAAGACTCCACCATCAAATAAACTTGAGAAACTTTCAGACAAGATGAGTGACTTATACAATATCAGGATTAATGACCAATGGAGAATTGTATTTAAATGGGACGATGGAAACTCAAGTGATGTTACAATAATGGATTATCATAAATAGAATAAATGGAAAAGCTGTCAAATATTCACCCCGGAGAAATACTGCTGGAAGAATTTCTCATCCCTTTGAATATATCTGCTTATAGACTTTCTAAGGACCTTGGAATTCCACAGACTAGAACATCCGAGATTATCAAAGGCAACAGAAGCATAACTGCCGACACTGCTATACGACTGAGTTACTATTTCGGTAATTCTGCTAAATTCTGGCTTGGACTTCAGAACGACTTTGATCTTGAAGAGCAAAAAAAGCTAAAAGCACCAGAATTCAAACATATTAAAAGACTAAAAGAACATGCTGCCTAGCTATCGGGACGCGAGGCAAAAAATGCGCCCTTTATTACCGGGCCATTAACCTAAATGTGACACAGATGTGAAAAACGATCAACTTACCATTATCTTTACAACTACCTTACCATCAAAGATAATAATATCCAGAAGCCAGCATTAATAAGGAGTTGAAAAATGGATGACAACATAAAAAACAAAGAACAGCTGATTAAAGAATTAGCAAATTTGCGTCAGGAAAATACTTCTTTGAAATTAAAAGCTGCTGAAGTATTAAAACTTGAAGCAAAAATCATTGAGCTTGGGATTGTTGAGGATAAATTGAGAAACTCGGAGGAGCGATTTAAAGTATTATTTGACTATGCACCCGATGCATATTTTCTAAGCGATCTCAAAGGCACTTTAATAGACGGGAATATTGCTGCTGAAAAAATGCTTGGACAGGGGAAGGATGAATTAATAGGGAAGAATTACCTGAAACTAGGTCTCTTGTCGGTGAAACAATTACCAGGAGCTGCAAAACTATTGATTAAGAATTCATTAGGACAAGCTACCGGCCCCGATGAATTTGAATTAACCCTGAAAGACGGATCAAGAATAATTGTTGAAATTATCACCTATCCTGTTAAAATCAAAGGTCAATCATTGGTATTAGGTTTAGCAAGAAACATCACCGAACGTAAAAAGGTGGAAAAAGAACTTACGGAAAGCCAGGAAAAGAATATTGCAACTGCATCATTACTGAACTCTATCCTTGACGCAATACCAGATATTATTGGTATACAGAACAATGATCATGAAGTAATCAGGTATAATAAAGCAGGATATGATTTTCTTCAACAGACACCTGAAGGAGTTTCAGGTAAAAAATGCTATAGTTTAATTGGCAGGGAAAAGAAGTGTGATATATGTTCAACTGCCGACTGCTATGCATCGAAAAAAACTGAGGTCCATCAGCAATTTTTTCCCGAGTACAATATTTGGTTTGATATGCGTTCTTATCCGATTTTAAATGAAAAAGGAGAAATAGTCTATGTCATAGAGCACTTAAGGGATATATCAGATATAAAACGTATTGAAGAAGAATTAATTAAAAGCAAAGAAAAAGCTGAGGAAAGCGACCGCCTTAAGTCTGCATTCCTGGCCAATGTAAGTCATGAAATCCGTACGCCAATGAATGGGATACTGGGATTTGCTGAACTACTGAAAAATCCAATGCTTTCAGGCGAAGAAATGCGGGATTATATCAACATAATAAGAAGAAGCGGTAGCCGTATGCTCAATATCATCAATGACCTGATAGACATATCAAAAATTGAATCAGGGCAGATGAATGTTTGTATTTCAGGATGTAATATAAACGAACAAACTATAGATATATATAACTTTTTCAAACCCGAGGCTGATCAAAAAGGATTGAAGATTTCCTGTAGAAATTCTCTTCCTGACTACAAAGCAATCATTAAAACCGACAAGGAGAAGCTCCTTGCCATTCTGACGAACCTGGTTAAAAATGCTATTAAGTTTACTAATGAAGGATCAATTGAATTTGGATATAAAAATAAGGGAGCCATCATCGAGTTCTATGTAAAAGATACAGGGATTGGCATTAATTTAGAACAAAAAGAAACAATTTTTGAAAGATTCAGACAGGGTAATGAATTCCTGGACAGAAACTATGAAGGTGCAGGTTTGGGGTTATATATCTCTAAAACCTATGTTGAAATGCTTGGTGGCAAAATCCGGGTAGAAAGTGATGTAAGCATCTATCGGGGCAACAGTGGCTCAATATTCTATTTCACAATTCCATATAATCCTGAAACAGTAAAAAGTAACAATTATAAGAAACCGAATCCGGGAGATGAAGAAGATTACGGATTAAAAAAACTGAAGATATTAATCGCCGAAGACGATGATGCATCGGTATTGCTGATTTCGAGAATGATTAAAACGATCAGTAAAGAAGTACTAATAGCCAAGAATGGGCTCGAAGCAGTTGAAACATACTTGAATAATCCTGATACTGATTTAGTACTGATGGATATTAAAATGGCTGAAATGGATGGATATGAAGCAACAAGGCAAATACGTCAATTAAATAGAAATATAGTTATTATAGCACAGACAGCCTATGCACAAAAAGGCGACAAAGAGATGGCTATCGAAGCCGGATGCAATGATTATATTTCCAAACCAATAAATGCAGATGAACTTCTTTCATTAATGAAGAAACATCTTAAGAATCGAAAAACAGAGATTATTTAAATTTTTCCAGAAAGATTAGTATTCATAGCGCCAAAGTTTGTATTTTTTGATAATTCTTGTCTATATGTAATACCACTGAAGATATCACTTAAAGATTGATCTTTTTTATTCAGGTAAATGTCGTTGTGAAAGTAATCCAGTTTTTTAAGGAGGTATGAAAGTGTGTTGATCTCCTCCGCATTTAGATTACCTACAACAATTTTAGTGACCTTACTCATAAGCGGAAGTATTTTTAGCATCTCTTCTCTTCCATATTTGGTTATAGAAACCCTGATGCTTCTCTTATCATTTTTATTTGCAGCTTCAGCTATCATTCCTCTTTTAATAAGCCGGCGTAAAACTTCCGATCCGGAAGTCTTTTCCATTACCTGTGTTGTGATCAGCTCACTCTTAGTTAAATTGTCGTAAGTCATTAGAGTGATCAGAAACGAAAACTCATCCGGTGTCTGCAAACTGCTCTCCATGAGTACCTTTTTAATATACGATTTTGCATAACGATTCATTAAAACAATTAAAATTGAAATGTCACTGGCAGTATTGCGGTATTCATCCTTAAACCACTCTTTATTCTCGCCGGATATTTCTCTCATCATCAACTCCTGACTGCCGGATTTTGCATTCAGGTAACCTATAAACTCATCAATTGAATACTCTTCCGGGTTGCCTTTTTCAGAATCAAAGGAAAAGAAGTGGTTTATTAAAGTTATAAGTATTTCACTCTTTTTCATAATTGATATCTTTTCAATACAAAAACAAAAAAAAACTATATTAGTTCATTTACGTATTATATTATGTTTTATTGAACTTAATTGTACTTTAATTGTTTAATCTTCATAATAATCAAAATAGATATGGAAATAGCAGCCAGTATAAAGGGTGCAAGCAAAGAGTACAAAACAGGCGACACGATAATTACTGCTCTTGAGCCAACAACTTTCGATTTCATGAAGAAGGAACTTACACTTATAATAGGTCCTTCAGGTTCAGGTAAAACCACTCTGCTATCTCTTCTTGGATGCGTGATTTTCCCAACCACGGGTGAAGTTTATATAGATAATCTTCTGGTGAATAATCTAAGTGATAAGGAATTGGCCAGGGTTAGATTGAGAAATATCGGCTTTGTTTTTCAGAACTTCAACCTTCTTGCACCACTCAATGTACTGGAAAATGTTATGCATCCTCTAAGGCTTTCCGGCACCGGCAAAAAGGAGGCAAAGATCAAGGCAGAGGAAGCACTTAAAAAGGTAAATATGGAAAGCAGGATGAAGAGCCTGCCGAAAAATCTTAGCGGTGGAGAGCAGCAAAGGGTTGCAATTGCAAGAGCACTTGTTACCGAGCCATCGATAATGCTTTGTGATGAACCTACCGCATCACTCGACATCAGGAGTGTTGGAATAGTAATGGAAGAACTGAAAATGCTATCAGATTCCGGGAAATCGGTTATTGTGGTGACTCACGATCTAAGGCTGAAACCTTTTGCTGACAGGATAATATATGTGAATAACGGGATTGCCTCCGACACTCCCTCTGCGGATGAAATATTTCATAACTAAAAAACAGAAAATAAATAAAACAGAATATTAATACTAAACCAATGAATAAAAAAATTTACCTGGTTATAATTCCATTGATTATTACAGCCTGCAGCGGCAGTAAGGAAAATAAAGAAAAATCGGCTGCTGTATCTCATTCAGTCAACAGTGCAATGGTTGAGGTATCCGAAGTTGTCGGGGTAGGCAAGGTTGAACCTGAAAAAGAGATCATCAGTCTGGCAGCTGCAACTGGTGGTGTTGTTAAAGAGATCTACAGGAACGACGGGGACAGTATCAAAAAAGATGAGCCTCTGGTGAGACTTGATGATGAGCTTGAACTGATAAAGGTATCGCAGTTAAGAAGCCAGTATAACTCGCAGAAATCACAGGAAGAGATTGATAAGCTTAACCTGAGGGATTCGGAGGCAAGGCTTTCCAATAAGAAAAAATTTTTGGAATCTGTAAGAACGCTGGCATTAAAAGGGGCGGAGACAAAACAGACTCTCGATGATCTTGAGACAGAGGTCACTACCCTTTCTCTTACTGCTGAAAAGGACAGTGCCACTGTAAAACTTTCTGCCAGCAGGCTAAGGGAGCTTGCTGAACAGGTCAGATATGCTGAAGCCGAAGCTTCGAAAAAGATATTGCGTTCACCTTATGAGGGTCTAATGCTCGAAATGCATATTGAAAAAGGAAGTGCAGTAAACCAGTTTGAAGAATATGCAGAGGTTGCTCCTTCCGGATCAATGACAGTGAGAACTGAGGTTGATGAGCTTTTTGCCGGCAGGCTAAAGAATGGTCTTGAAGCTGATATCAGGTTTGTGGGCAGTGATTCGGTTGTTGCTAAGGGGAAAGTCATCTTTCTTTCCCCCTACCTAAAAAAGAAGTCGCTATTCTCTCAAAAAGCAAATGAGCAGGAAGACAGACTTATAAGAGAAGTAAGAATAAAGCTTGAGGGAGATAACGGGCTTATACTGAACTCAAAGGTTGAATCTGTAATCAAACTTAAAAACAACTGATTATGATCGCTACTGCGTACAGGTTTATAAGGTATGACAAGGTAAAGAGCATTGGCGTAATAATCGGTATCGTTGTCAGCATCTTTCTTATTGGTCAACAGATAGGTATCCTGAGTTTTCTTACCGGTTTAATGGGTGGTCTGGTTAGTAACTCGAGGCAGGATATTGCCCAGATCTGGATTGTCGATAATATTACAAGAAATGCAAATGAACTTCCCAAGCTTAATGAGGCCCTTGTCAGGGAACTACGGAGCATTGAAGGGGTTATGAATACTTATCCAATTGTGGTATCGGGGGCCTCGGTCAAATTTGAGAATGGGAAGCTTGCTCCAGTCCTTATTATAGGAAGTGAGCCACCGCTGTTTATTGCGGGCCCGAAACCAGAATCAATAAACGAGGGAGACCTTCTTTCGCTTAATGATGATGAGGCAGTGTCAGCTGAGTTTTACGACCAGCCCGTATTCGATTACCCGGTAAAACCGGGTACAAGAGTTGAGATTAATGGTAAAAGTGCCACTATAAAGCTGCAGACAAAAAATGCCAGGGGTTTTGCAGGGTCATTTTTCTATACAACATTATCGAAGGCACGTTATTATACATCATTCCCGCAATCTAAAGTAAGCACAATAGCTGTCCAGGTCAAACCCGACTATGGTGTTGATGACGTTGTAAATAATATAAACAGGTCGGTATATGGTATTAAAGCATGGAATGCTGAAAAACTAAGAAAAACGACAGTCAGTTATATCACCTTATCTTCAAATATTGGAACCAGCATCGGTTCGCTCGTTATTTTTGCTGTAATCAGCGGATTCTTTATCATCGGTCTTACACTTTATTCGTCAGCTGTTGACAGGATTAGGGATTATGGGACACTGAAGGCTATCGGTGCAACAAACCAGTATATTACAAGGCTTATTCTCACACAGAGCTTCCTGTTTGCAGTTACTGGATTTATAATCGCAATGATACTGCTTGAAGGATTCAGGGCTGGAGTTTCAAATGCCGGCCTTGTAATCAGTTACTCAATTCGTGAATATGCTGCCCTCTTCCTGGTAACAGTGTTTATCTCGGTTGGCAGTTCTCTCTTCTTCTCCATACGAACAATTAACAATGTTGAACCGGCTGCTGTATTCCGCGGTTGAAAAATTAAAAGAATATTAAAATGAAATCAATAACGCCATCAATAATATTTATTATACTTATCAGCTTATCCAACAGGTTATCCGGGCAGGAGATAACACTCAAAACCTGCATCGATTCTGCTCTTGCAAATAAGGGAAATATACGGGCTGTCAGGACAGATATAGAGATAGCAAAGCTTCAGACTTCTTCGGCTTATCAGAAGTATCTGCCCGACCTTTCACTGAGCTATAATTACAGATATAATCCTGTAATTCCGACACAGATAATTCCTTTCGGACAATTCAGCCAGATACCTACAGACGAAAAAAGGCCGATAAAATTCGGTACCGACTGGCAGCAGAATTCAGGATTAAATCTGTATCAGCCTATAATCGACTTTTCTATAAAGAGCAGGGTTGCAGAAAGCAGGATTAATGAGAAGCTGAAGAATACAGATGCTGCCATCGCAGAAAGGGATCTGAAACTGGAAGTCATAAAGAGCTTTACAAATATTATGCTCAGGGGTGAACAGCTTCGTTCCGCCGAGCTCGATACACTTCGTACGTCAAGGACAAAAGAGCTTTTCATGGTAAAGTCGAAAGAGGGTAAAGTGCTGAAAACAGAAATCAACAAGGCCATTCTGAACCATAATAATGCTCTCTCAAATTATATTGCTGTTTCTTCATCCTTAACGAGGGAAAAGATTTATATGGGCTTCTTAACAGGAATTTCTCTGGAGAATCTACTTGATGGAACATTTGACTTTTCACCTTTTTCGGAAGATGTTCTGAGAATGCGCAATACCGATCCTCTGTTAGACTCTATTCTTTCATTGAAAAGCCTCAGGCTAAGGGCTGAACTTCTGGAACATCAGCAGAAGTCGGAAAGAATGAAACATACACCCACTATTGGTTTTGAGGGATTCCTTGGAGCAAGCCAGTATACAGATACCTTTAATCCATTCCTTTCCGGCAGCTGGTATGGAAGCAGCTACATGGGACTTAGTCTCAGATTTCAGATACTTACCGGAAGCAGCACAAAGAACAGGGTCAACCAGTTAAAGCTTGAGGAAAAAGGACTTGAATCAAGACTCGACGACGAGATTAACAGTGTCAGTAATAAAAGTCTTCTGCTCATGGAAGAGATAAGACAGATTGAATATCAGGCTGGATTATCTGAACAGAACATAAAGCTTTATGAGGAGAACCTTTCACTTAATCAGGATAGATTTGATAAAGGGCAGATAAATGCTTATGATTTGATAACAGATGAGATCGATTTTCAGAAAGAGCAGTCTAAGTTCAATGAAAAACAAGCCGAACTGGTCTATAAAAAGATTGAGCTGATAAACAACTCAGGCGCTCTTTCGTCATTCATAGACAATTTGCGATAAACCTTATTAATAATATTCTCCGGTATAAGGACATGTTTAAAATAAACATAAAATGAGAATACTTCTAACAGGTGCAACAGGGTATATTGCACAAAGATTAATACCTGTGCTATTAGGCAATGGACATGAGGTGATTTGTTGCGTCCGTGACCGGGCAAGGTTTGATTTAGAAAAATACAGGTCAACGCATATATCAGAACTTGAGGTTGATTTTTTAAAACCTGATACACTTCAGAATATCCCCTCTGACATTGATGCAGCCTATTACCTTATTCACTCCATGTCAACTTCAACAGGGGATTTTGAAAAAATGGAAGAGACCTCTGCAATCAATTTTAAAAATTGCATTCAGCATACCAAAGCCCGTCAGGTAATTTATCTCAGCGGGATAGTAAATGAGGAAATATTATCCAGGCACCTTACCAGTCGAAGAAATGTAGAAAGAATATTAAGTGAGGGAACCTACTCATTAACGACACTCAGGGCAGGAATCATAATTGGTTCCGGAAGTGCTTCCTTTGAGATAATACGCGATCTGGTAGAGAAATTACCTGTAATGATTGCTCCCCGATGGCTTGATACAAAGTCGCAGCCGATAGCAATTCGTAATGTTATTGAATTTCTTTCCGGAGTGCTTCTAAACGAAAAAACATTTAACAAAAGCTATGATATCGGTGGTCCTGATATTATAACATATAAGCAGATGCTGTTAAGATTTGCAAAGTTAAGAGGGCTTAAGCGATGGATAGGTGTTGTTCCTGTTATGACACCAAAACTTTCATCATACTGGTTATACTTTATAACCTCAACTTCCTATTCCCTTGCACAAAACCTGGTCGAGAGTATGAAAGTTGAGGTTATCTGCAAGGATAACAATCTGAAAGAATTACTTGGAATCACTCCGGTCAGTTATGAGGATGCAATAAAAGAGGCTTTTGAAAAGAAAGAGTTGAACCAGGTTCCATCGAGCTGGAAAGATGTTTTGACATCCAATACTCTTAATGAAGGTATATCAAGATATGCAGAAGTCCCGGTTCACGGCTGCTTTTTTGATTACAGGAAGCTTCATATCACTGACAGTGAAACAGTTATTAATAGAATATGGTCAATAGGAGGCATTAACGGCTGGTATTACGCAGACTGGCTCTGGGGAATCCGTGGTTTTATTGATAAACTGTTCGGTGGTGTCGGATTAAGAAGGGGAAGGAAGAATCAAAATCATATATCACCAGGTGAAGCACTCGATTTCTGGCGTGTTCTGATTGCTGACAGGAGAGAAAAAAGGTTGCTGCTATTTGCTGAAATGAAGCTTCCCGGAGAAGCCTGGCTGGAATTCAGAATTGATAATCAGAATGTATTGCATCAGACCGCAACTTTCAGACCGTTAGGATTATGGGGCAGGTTATACTGGTATAGCGTTATGCCTTTACATAGATTCATCTTCAGGGGAATGATACAAAATATTGCCAGCTAACGAACAAAACACTAAAAATATAACTGACTAAATGCACAAAAACTCTACCCTGTTTTCGGTATTACATTATACTAAATTTATTATCATTGCCACTTATTAACCTTTAATCTTCTGCATTATGAAATTAAGAATCTCTCTAACTGTACTGTCTTTGTTTTTTGCACTTGCTGCGCAAGCTCAAAACGAGAATGCCGGTTTAAAATCCGACACTTCGAAATTCAAATTCCGGGCAGTAGCAGAAATAGGTTTTGCATCGGTTCTTGCTCATCATATTCAATTGGGCCAGAATGGGAACTATTTTGATTATGTGAAAGACGGAGGGCAGGATGTACTCTTCCCGATAACCCGTTTTTCCATTGAGATGGATCTTAACAAACGGAACACTTTTATTTTACTATATCAGCCGTTACGCATAGAGACTCAGGCATTTCTCAGAACGGATGCTGTTTTTAATGATATTACATTTCCTGCATCAACCGGAATAAACTGTCTATATAACTTCCCATTTTACCGATTTAGTTATCTGAGGGAACTTATGCCCAATAATCCAAAATACAAGTTCGCCATAGGTGTTACTCTGCAGATACGTAATGCAACAATATCATTTGAATCAACAGATGGGACACGCTTCACGACTAACGGAGGGATTGGACCTGTTCCGGCAATTAAAATTCGGGGCAAAGCTCAGTTAAATAATTGTTTTTATGCTGAGCTTGAGGCTGATGGGATATATGCCCCGGTAAGTTATCTGAACGGGAGCGATAATGAAATTGTTGGCGCTATACTTGATGCCAGCATGCGAATGGGAGCACAAATAAATGAGCCAGTCAGACTATTTCTTAACATTAGATATCTTGGAGGTGGGGCTACCGGAACAGATACCGGGGATGTATGGCCAGGAGATGGCTATGTAAAAAACTGGCTTAATTTTTTAACAGTCTCTACCGGATTTGTCTGCCAATTTTAAAGATCTTTCAGCTCTTCATGTTCATTGTTTTTTAGACCTTTAAGAAGGATATCAATCTCCGGATCGGTCGGCCCGAATTTATTAACTTGTTTATGGGGAGAATCCATTTCCGATTGACTTATCTTAACATCAGGCGATTTTGTAATATATATTTATGATTGCCGATTATTATTTATATTTCTCTGTTCTGGTAAAAGATAGTATTATTAATATTAAATTTTTATAAATGAAAAGAATGAACGTAATTATCATATTTGTTATCGTTATTATTGTATTATTCGTTTTATTTCAATCTTTTATTATTATGCCAACAAATAAAACTGAAGAACAAAAACATTCACTCGTTCGTAAGTACGATGACTTTGAAATCAGATTTTACCCCTCTGCAACTATTGCAACGATTAATTCGACTGCAAAAACTTACAGGGATCTTTCTGGCCCCGGATTTCAGAAACTTGCAGGCTATATCTTCGGCGGCAATGAGGATAATACAAAAATTTCAATGACCACACCTGTTCAAATGGATATCAATGACTCTGTTTCTACAATGAGCTTCGTAATGCCTTCTGCATATTCAAAAGAAAACCTGCCAAAACCGAATGACCCCAGCGTACAAATAAAAAACACGGCAGATGAATATGTTGCGGTAATAAGATTTGGTGGATATGCCTCTGATAAAGATCTGAAGTTCTATTCTGAAAAACTTCAAAACCTTCTGAAAGAGAATGGGATAATCCCGCATGGTAATTACAGGTTCTTGGGGTATAACCCTCCTTACCAGTTTGTTGGCAGAAGAAATGAAATTATTGTGGCAGTTGACTGGAAAGACAACAGCAAATAGAATTATACACGAACTATTGTTTCACACAACTAAACTTTAATATAAATAGATGAAAATGAATAATAAGTATTTGATTCTGGTGATATGTTTTTTGTTATCAATATCAACTAATTTTACATCCCTTAAAGGTCAGGTTTCATTCGACCTGGAGACAGGTGCAGTCACCACAGGTTATAATAATGTCCGCATTCCCGGAGACCAGGGGACGCTCTTTTCATTAAAAGATGATTTAATCTCAAAAACAGAGGTCTTTTTCCGGATAAGAGCCAATTATACTATAAAATCCCGTCATACTTTATCATTACTATATGCTCCCCTTGAAACTGTCTCAAATGGGAATCTGTCATATGACATAATTTTCGAAGGGGTAACTTTTCCTGCTAATACTGACCTTAAGGGAACATATAAATTTAATTCGTACAGGTTAACATATCGCTACGAAATTGTCATTAAACCGAAGTTTGAATTCGGGCTCGGTTTTACTGCAAAAATCAGAGACGCTAAGATAGCACTGGCTTCTTCAGGATTAGAAAGTGAGAAGACTAATGTTGGCTTTGTACCAATTATCAATTTCAGGATGTTATGGAAGGTGGATGAGAAATTCGGTCTCCTTCTGGAAGGCGATGCCCTTGCCGCACCACAGGGCAGAGCAGAAGATGTTCTGATTGCAGCAACTTACAGGATTTCCGATCGTTTTGGATTAAAGGCCGGATACCGTATACTTGAAGGAGGTGCTGACAATGATGAGGTTTACAATTTTGCTCTGTTCAATTATGCTTCTG
>JALONV010000064.1 GCA_025454755.1 Bacteroidales bacterium
CTCAGCAGCTGATAAATGACCTTTGCTGCTACGAAATCGGGATATTTATTTCCGGGCATCGGGCAGAGTTCAACAACATCAAATCCGACTATCTTCTTTTTCGCTGCCACATCCCGCAGAAAATGCATCAACTCGAAATAATCAGGACCACCTGGTTCAGGTGTTCCTGTCGATGGCATTATTGAAGGATCGAAAACATCCAGGTCAATTGTGACGTAAACATTTTCAGTCAGACAATCGATTGCCTTCCTGTAAAGCTTCTTGTTATAATAAAGATCATGTGAATAGAAAATCCTGTCTTTCCTGACATATGGAAGTTCATCTGCAGACATACTTCTTATTCCAACCTGTACTACCGGGGCATATTCACCGGCCCTTGCCATGGCACATGCATGGTTAAAGCGTGAACCTTCATACTCTTGCCGAAGGTCGGAATGAGCATCCATCTGCAGTACTGAAAGATCGCTGTATTTGTCTGAGAAAGCCTTAATTGCACCGATGCTCACAGAATGATTCCCTCCCACTGTCACGGGAAATTTTTTTTCCTCCAGCAGATGAATAATCTTCTGGCAAACAGCATTTACAAGGGCCTCAGGAGAGCTGTTCTCAGCTATTGGTTCAATTGTATGGATGCCTTTTTTATGTACTTCGGTGGCGGTCTCCACATCATAGAATTCAAGATTTACAGAGGCTTCCATGATTGCCTCAGGGCCTTTATCGGAGCCCTTGATCCAGGTGCTTGTTCCGTCATAAGGAACAGGCACTATGATTATGTCTGATCCGGCATAATCATAAACAACTTCGGCGCCGCCAAAATTCATATCAGGTTCAGATCTATTTTTTGTCTTTCGGTTTTGAAGACTTTTTCTTTGGAGCGGATTTTCCTTTTTCTCCCTCAGTTTTTTCCTTTTTAGGGGCATGCGGTTTCTTAGGCTTCACTTCCTTCACCGATTCAGCCGGTTTGGATTCTTCTTTTTCAGCAGGTTTTTCCGGTTCCTCTTTGACCAGCATGCTGAGGGCTTGCAGTATATTGTACCAGTGTACTAATTTTTTGATGTCGCTTACATAGACTCTTTCCTTGTCGTACTCCGGGAGAACCTCGTTAAGGTATGCCTTTAGCTTTTCCGGATCTGATTTATAGTCAATTGCCGGACCTCCTTTTTCCTTGTCAAAGATAAGGTCGAATACCTTTGAAAGAGGCATATCCTCTTTCTCTGTAAAAACAGAAATCTCTTCCAGGGAGCTAACCTTGGCTGAACTGAAGGCACTGCTTCTTTTCTTTGTCTCAAGATGTTCAACGATTATTGCATTTTTTCCCTGGGCAATGAATTTGAAAAGTCCGGGTTCACCTGAGATCGCCATTATATCTTTTAATACCATCGTAATAATTTTATGTGCAAATTTAGTTTTTGTATATTAAAGTGTGACTGATTTTGTAATTTTTTCCTGATATTCAGGGCATATTCCTCTCCTTCTTTATCTTTTCATAGGCTTCATTCACCTTCCTGAACTTCTCATCAGCAGCTTTCTTATAATCATCGCCGAGGTGGCCGACCTTATCGGGGTGGTACTTCATTGCCATTTTCCTGTAAGCTTTTTTGACCTCTTCATTTGTTGCAGCACGTTCAATCTCAAGGATCTTGTATGATGAATCGGTTTCCGGAACAAACATGTTCTTGATGGAAACAAAGTCACCGGAAGAAATGCCTATTAATCCGGAGATCCTTTCAATCAGGCTGATCTCTGGCTGGTTAGGTGAACCGTCGGCCAGAGAGACGCCAAACAGAAGATGAAGCAGCTGCAACCTGGAAGAATAATCCATGTTTCTGCTTATCTGCTGACATACATCATTCAGAGGAATTTTCTGATTAAGAAGATCTTTCAGCATCATAGTGGCTTCCCGGGCAGATTCGCTGCCGAATTGTCTTACTAAAAACTGCTTGACATAGTCCAGTTCCGATTTCACCACTTTGCCGTCGGCTTTCATCACTGCGGCAATAAGGACAACAAGGCTTACGCCGAATGCGCCGGGAGTGGTAGCGCTGGCACCTGATGTATATGCTGAGGTTGTTACCTTCGTGCTATCTACCATTGAGCCTACAAGGAAGCCCAAAAGAGCTCCTATAGGTCCTCCCATCACAAAGCCAAGTCCTCCTCCAAGCCATTTTCCAAATCCTCCCATAATGCAATTCAGGAATTCAGGTGATTAAGCAGGTCCTCGTGTATTTTAAGAATTACGGGGATTATCATATCGTTTTCGGAATTATTGATGACATAATCCGACATCTTCATTCTCATTTCGTCGTCCATCTGGTTTCTGATCCTGTCCATGACCTGTTCCCTTGTAAGCCTGTTTCTGCGCGTTACTCTTGCAATACGCTCTTCTACAGGCGCATAGACAGTTGCTACCCTGTCGACAAGATTTGAGGCTCCGCTCTCAAAAAGTATTGCAGCTTCCATTATTACGTAAGGAGATTTCTGTTCTTCTGTCCAGCGGATAAAATCCTCAAAAACAACCGGATGTACCAGTGAGTTTACTTTTTTAAGAACATCAGGGTCATTGAAAATAATCGATGCCAGTTCCATGCGGTTCAGGGTGCCGTCAGCATAAAGATCTTTCCCGGCAATCTCATTAATGCCGCTTATGACGCTTTTGTCACTGTTCATTATTCTCTGAGCCTCGGGATCAGCGGAAAAAACGGGAATCCCAAGAATATTAAAAACCCTGCAGACAGATGTTTTTCCACTGCCAATTCCACCTGTGATGCCAAGCTTCATATGCGGTTTTATCATGTCTACTTCAATGAAAAGAACAAAGTGTCGGGCTTGACAGACATGATTTTACATTCCGACAAGAGCTGGACATTGAAATTATTTATCAGAGGAGCCGTGATTATGTAATAATCAGCAGGTTTTCCGTTTTCATCATGATAAGTGCCAACCTCTGAGAAATCAATGACAACCGGATGTCCCCTGCCGGTTATCCTGAGCTTTAGGATCGAATAGCCATGTCCTTTAATCATTAATTCCAGTCTGGAAGGAAGATCGCCGTCAAGCGCCTTGCCAACCGGGATATTGGCATAGCTTACAGGATACTTTATTGAAGTATCAAGCTCTTTGGAAAGAGAGTTAAGATACCAGAAAATGAAGGAGAGCAACAGGAAAAATGTGAAGATCAGCAGATTTTTGTTTATCCGTGTCCACCCTTTGCCTGTGAGACTGCCATGCCGTGTCCCATCCTTCATTTCCATTTGGTCTTAATATTCCTTTGCCGGTTCTTCAACCGTCGGATCCTTCATCAGGGCACTCTTATCGACTTTGAGTTTGACATCTCCGCCGGCATCCATCATAACATAGCTATCCTTTACTTCAAGAATCCTTCCGTAAATTCCGCCATTGGTTACAACTTTGTCGCCTTTTTTAAGGGAGCTTCTGTAGTTGGTCATCTCTTTCTGCTTCTTCATCTGAGGTCTGATAAAGAAGAAGTAGAATACAACAAAAACGGCAACAAGCATAATGAGACTCATGGTCATATTCCCGCCCTGCGAAGTCCCCGTACGTGCCGGCTGTGTTTGCAATAATAAGAAAGCGAAACTGGTCATCGTGATAAAAATTAGTTATTATTAATTACTTCTGCTTTTATATGAAGCAGCACCACAGGGGTGACTGCATTTGATTGCACAGTTATTGTCTTTGTCTGAGCTCCGTTTCTGCCGGAAGTATCAAATACCACTTCGATAGTTCCTTCAGATCCGGGGCCAATAGGTTTCCTGTTATATTTCGGCACAGTGCACCCGCAGCTTGTGGTAGTTGAATTTACAAGTAGGCTGCCAGTGCCGGTGTTTTTAAAGGAGAAGATGCATCCTACCTTTTCGCCCTCATTTACTTTTCCAAAGTCATGTATAATCTCTTTGAAAGTGATGACGGCCTTTCCTGTATCTCCTGGCTGCACGTTGGCTGAATCATTTACTTTGCCTGTCCTGCCTGTGCACCCTGCAACTGATAAGATCAGAATAATCAGATAAATAGACAGATTTGTTTTCATACCGGATTGTTTTTCTCTCCCACCAGTCCTCTTCCATACTTTTTGAAGAGTCCTTTTTCGCGTATTTCCTTAACAATATTATCCAAAATACCGTTGACAAATGTACTGCTTTTTGATGTACAATAGTATTTGGCTATCTCAATGTATTCATTAAGAGTCACTTTAACAGGAATTTCCGGAAACTCAAGTACCTCAGTGACTGCCAGCTGCATAACAAGGATATCCATCAGTGCTATGCGTTCCACTTCCCAGTTTGTGGTATTGCGGTCAATGAGTTCAGAGCATTCTTTTGTATTCAGTATAGTCTTCCTGAACAAGATCCTGACAAATTCTTTATCCTCATCATTCTTAAAAAGGGGCATGAACTCTGTTTTTTCACCTGAATCGGATTTGAATTTCTTCAGTGTCTTTTCAACCATCACGACGACATACTCCATATCGTCGTTCCAGTAAATGCTCTGTTCCTCAAGACAGTTCAGAAGATCTTCGGAATTCGGGAAGAACTCCGTGACAAGAGATATTACAAGCTTACGGTCGGACTGATAACTTTTATCTTCTGCTTTCATATACTGCCTGTATGGCTCCCATGATGCCAGGTTGTTATAGAGAAGGCGGGGTATATGAGGGTAGTTCACCCACGAGAGCTTTGTTTTGGATATATATTTGTTAAAGGAGCTATTAGCCTTCAATTGCGCAATAAGAGCGTTATCGATGAATTTGCAGTTTGGATCGAGGTCTTCAGGAGAAGGCACATTTTTGCGACGCGCCTGCTCTATTTTGTCGGTGGCAATATCAGCCATTTCAACGATAAGCAGCATCAGGTAATGATACAGATCATAGGTCTTATCTATGCTGAACATCAGTTCAGTTTCGGCTTTAGCCAGATCGTCATCTTCCCTCCGGTTAAAAGCATATAAAGACATAAGTGCCTTAATGCGTAATAATCTTCTGCTTATCATTTGTAAAGAACCTCATGTTTTTACCGGTGCAAAAATACTCTTTTTCCTTTACTGTCAAAGATGATATTTAAAAAATCGAGACAACCAGGAAGCCTGTTTTGATTTGAAAAAAAATTGTTACATTTGACAATACAAATTAAAACCCTAACATTAACTGACTTAGCGATGGAAGAAGAAACCGGATTAAAAGAAGAATTAAACGCTGGTGAGGAAAAGATTCAGAAAGAGGAGATTTTCACCAAAGTTGTTCGGGCAGGGAAAAGGACCTATTTCTTCGATGTGAAGGCCACAAGGAAGGATGATTATTATCTTACCATTACAGAAAGCAAAAAGAGACTCGGAAAAGAAGGTAAGGTTTTCTATGAGAAGCATAAGATCTTTTTGTATAAAGAAGATTTTGAAAAATTTGCGGAAGGTTTGAAAGATGCCGTTACATATATCGGGAATGGCAAAGGTGATCTTAAAATCTCCGGGCAATTACCTGATGAGAAGACCATTGAAATCAATGAAAAGGACTCAGCTGTCGAGTTCACAAACATTGAATTTGATGATCTCGGGAAAAAATAAATGGACTATATTCTACTCATTATAGGGATTATACTGATGATCGTCGGTATAATCGGGTGTCTGGCCCCTGTTCTGCCAGGACCTCCGTTAAGTTTTCTCGGCCTGATACTCCTTCATTTAAGCAGGTTTGGTTCATTCACAAGTACAACTCTTATTGTCCTCGGAGCCGTCACCGTTGTTGTCACAGTACTTGATTATATTGTCCCTATATGGGGCACACGTAAATTTGGCGGATCAAAATACGGCGCCAGGGGGGCCACCGTTGGACTGATAGTCGGAATATTTTTAGGACCGCTGGGAATAATAATTGGTCCGCTTATCGGCGCCATTGTCGGTGAGCTGATCTTCAAGGATGACATGAAATATGCGATTAAAGCAGGTTTCGGAAGCCTGCTGGGTTTTCTCACAGGAGTAGGACTCAAGCTTGCCGCCTCGTTCGTGATGACCTTCTACTTCGTTAAGGAGTGGATAGCCTAACTTCAAACCTCATCCCCCTTCCCCCTTCTCCCAGGAGAGAAGGGGGTAATAATCTCTTACAAATACTTAATTTTGAATTATTTCTGAGCCCCTCCCTCTTGGGGGAGGGGTTGGGGAGAGGTATTTATGTACCGAGTGTTGCAACCATCACAGCTTTTATTGTATGTAATCTGTTTTCGGCCTCATCGAAGACAATCGAGTGGTCTGATTCAAATACATCATCGGTCACTTCCATTCCGTCGAGACCGAATTTCTTAAAAATATCCTCACCCACTTTTGTCTCCCTGTTATGAAATGCCGGCAGACAGTGCAGGAATTTAACATCCGGATTTCCTGTTTTACTGATTACTGACATATTTACCTGGTATGGTCTGAGCAGTTTAATCCTTTCCTCCCAGACGGAATCAGGTTCACCCATCGATACCCAGACATCTGTATAAAGAAAATCGGCACCCTTTACTGCTTCATCCACATTCTCCGTAATAGTGATCCTTGCACCTGTCTGTGCAGCAACAACATTGCATTTTGCAACCAGTTCGGCTGATGGCTGGCACTCCTTTGGTGCAGCTATCCTGAAGTCAATACCCATTTTTGCAGAACCTGCCATCAATGAATTGCCCATATTGTACCGTGCATCACCAAGGTAACATAATACCATCTTGTTAAGCGGTCTTGACGAATGCTCCTGCATTGTAAGAAAGTCGGCAAGAATCTGGGTGGGATGAAATTCATTTGTAAGTCCGTTCCACACAGGGACACCAGCATACTTAGCCAGTTCCTCAACTATCTGCTGTCCGTAGCCACGGTATTCTATGGCATCATACATCCTTCCCAGTACACGGGCTGTATCTTTCATCGATTCCTTGCTGCCGATCTGAGATCCACTCGGACCCAGATAAGTGACATTTGCACCCTGGTCATATGCAGCAACTTCGAATGCGCACCTGGTTCGTGTTGACGATTTCTCAAAGATAAGCGCTATGTTCTTTCCCCTGAGATATTGTTTTTCCTTTCCTGCCTTCTTGGCTTTTTTCAGTTCAGAGGAGAGATCGAGTAAATAATTTATTTCTTCCGTAGTAAAATCCAATAACTTGAGAAAGTGTCTGTTGTGAAGGTTTATTTTCATGATTATTTAAATACCTAATGAAAGATTTAGTAAAATTCAAATGGCAAATATATAAAAAAAAGGCGTCAGGCGTCAGGCGTCGGGCATCAGGCAATTCTTCCTGAAGCCTGACGCCTGTTGCCCGTAGCCCGTAGCCTATCTTCTGTCATCTTCGTATTCCATTGTGATTTTGGAGCCGTACTTAGTATCGGCCAGCTTGAAAGCTTCTGTTATCACGCCCATTTTGCCTCCATTTTTTATGAAGTTCAGGCATGCCTGTATTTTAGGGGCCATGCTTCCCTTTGCAAACTGTCCTTCATTCAGGTACTTAAGTGCATCGGCATAATTGAGGAATTCTCTGAGCTGCTGGTTGGGCTTTTTATAATTGATATATATATAAGGAACATCGGTAAGGATATAGAACTCATCTGCGCCTATCAGTGAGGCCAGCAGTGAGGAGGCAAGATCTTTATCAATAACGGCTTCAGCAGGCCTTACATCCATTTTTTCATCAATATAAACAGGAACACCGCCTCCTCCCGCAGCAATAACTATGTTTCCCTGCCGTGCCAGGTCCCTTATTATAGACTGATTCATTATGCCTGCAGGTACAGGAGAAGGCACAACCCTCCTGTAGCCTCCGTCATTTTTTACTTCTTCCCTGAAGATCCATCCTTTTTTCTGTGCAAGCTCATCAGCCTGTTCCTTAGTATAAATTTTGCCTATCCTCTTCTGAGGATCAGTGAATGCAGGATCGTTAATATCAACAAGTATGGATGTCACAATACAGACGACATTCTTTTCAATCCCGTGCTTATTCAGGACATTCCGAAACATCCTTTCGATCATATAACCTATTCCTCCTTGTGAATCTGCAACGCAAATGTCGACAGGCATCTGGGCAATATTGTAGATCTGTTCCCCTGCATCGTTGCGCATGAGTATATTCCCCACCTGCGGACCGTTTCCATGAGTTATGACCAGGTCATAGCCTTCATTTATCAGAAAAATGAGATTTTCGAGTGTCTCGGTTGTGTTCTCCTCCTGTTCATCTATTGTGCCGATCTGGTCGCCTCTAAGAAGCGCATTCCCGCCAAGAGCAACTACTGCAAGTTTCCTGTCCATATAACTAAGAATTAGCAATTCATATTAAGTCACGAACTTACTTACATTTTTCAAAGTAAAATCCTGAAATTAAAAAAAAATGCTATTTTTACATAATTCAAAAAAAAGAGTTCAGTGAGATTTAATTCCTGGTTATTAGTTGCAATCATTGTTGCAATAACGGGTTACTCCTGCAGGGAAAAGGGCGGAAAACATCTTGATCAGGGTGAAATCCATTATAACATTGAGTATTCTGGCAATGTGGGATCATTCAGGGACATCATGCCAAGAACTCTCATCGTATCGTTCAAGAACGACAAGATCCTGTTTGATATCTCGGCTCCCATAGGCAATTCGGGAATATATAACCTGTCGAATCCTGAAGATGAGATCTTCGATACATATATCAGCCTGCTTTCATGGAGATTTTATTATGCTGCAAAATTGGGTGAATCACCTCCGGGATTCGATGCCATGACAGGTATGGACGTCAGGAAGACAAATAAAACAAGCCAGATCTGCGGATTCAACTGTAAAGGTGCAGAGGTAAGCTTCCCTTCAAATCCTGACAAGATATATGAGATATGGTATACCAACGAAATAAATATCAATAATCCCAACGCCGGAAATCCTTTCTCAGAAATTGACGGCGTTCTTATGTCTTTCTTCTTTTTCATGGGTGACGCTCAAATGTTCTTCACCGCGGAAACCGTATATAAAAAGGAGATCCCCGATAAAACATTCGACAGGAAAGAAAAATACCAGAGAATATCGAGGGAAGAGATAAATAAATTCATGGATAAATTGATGAGCCTATGAAACAGGCGACAGGCGACAGGCGCGGGGCGTAAGGTAAATATATTCTGCCCTAAGCCAGTTGCCTGACGCCTGTTGCCATATTTTTTATTACCTTTGGGCTGCATTTTTTTTGCTAAAAATGGCGAAGGATAAGGAAAACGGTACAAAGAAAACGGGGAAATCTTCAAAAAATCCGTCAAAGTCAAAATCATTCTTTACTGATGAAAGGATCAGGTTCCTTTTCGGAATACTGATAGCAGGATTTGCTTTTATCCTTCTTCTTTCATGCATTTCTTACCTTTTCTACTGGAAAGCAGATTTAAGCCTTCAGCAATCTGATGTCGTTTCCGGACCTGATATTAATGTCAGAAACTGGGGAGGCAAGGGAGGACATTTCCTTGCCAGAGTAATCATTCAGGACGGATTTGGTTTTGGTGCTTTCTTCATACCTCTGATCTTTGGAATTTTTGGGCTACGGCTGCTTAATTTCCCAAAGATCAAACCGTTGACTCTATCGGTAAAATTTGCTTTCGCTGCGATAATACTTTCTCTTTTACTGAGTTACATAATCGGTCCCGGGAATATGTATCTTGGTGGAGGTCCGGGAGGAGCTCATGGAAATATAATTATAAAATGGCTTAATTCCTTCATGGGGAAACCGGGTACAGGAGTAGTTCTCGGCCTTCTGACAATTACATACCTGATCTTTGCGCTGAACGTACATCCTTCCAGATTCAGGATCAAACTTCCCGGATTTCTGAAAAAATTGCTGATCGGCAGCGATGCAGATTCAACACTTCAGCCCGATGAACAATTATCAGATCAGGCAACAACGCTTCTTCATGGTGAACAAAAGACCGATGCAGATGATCATAAAGAACCAGATGTCGAATTCATTGTCAAAAACCGCACAAAGCCTGAAGAAGAAAATGATGAAGATGAGCATATTATAAAACCTGCTCGCGTAAATGGAGGTTCACTAATCCACGATCTTGACGGGGATAAGACAGCTCCACCGAAGGATGAGAAACCTGAAATGGACATTACCAAACCGGAACCTGCCGATATACTACCGGATGAAGAGGTGGAAAAGATCATGGAGAACTACGATCCGCGTCTTGATCTGTCGCGATATAAATTTCCTCCTGTTTCAATACTCAAGGATCATAAAAATGAAAGCGCCTTCGATAATAATGAGGTTCTCGAGAATAAGGAAAACATTATTAAAACACTCGGAGACCATAAGATCAGCATCCGCCAGATATCAGCAACTGTAGGTCCCACCGTAACATTATATGAAATTGTGCCTGAGAGAGGCGTCAGGCTTGCCCGTATAAAATCGCTCGAGGATGACATAGCACTTAACCTTTCTGCCCTTGGTATCAGGATCATAGCCCCCATTCCAGGAAGGGGAACCGTGGGCATTGAGGTGCCAAACAAAAAACCTGAGATCGTTTCCATGCGGTCACTGATAACTTCCAAGGCATTTCTCGAGACAAAATTCGATATCGCACTTGCGCTTGGAAGGACGATCACCAATGATCCGTATATTGTAGATCTAACAAAAATGCCTCACCTGCTTGTGGCAGGAGCAACGGGACAGGGAAAATCCGTAGGGATAAATGCGATCATCACTTCAATTCTTTACAAGAAGCATCCTGCTGAAGTTAAGTTCGTCCTTATTGATCCAAAACGCGTCGAACTGCCATTATATACTAAGATAGAGCGTCATTTCCTGGCAAAACTCCCCGGTGAGGAAGATGCTATTATAACTGATACACAAAAGGTTATCAACACCCTGAATTCCCTCTGCATTGAAATGGACAACAGGCTTGAATTGCTCAAGGGAGCACAGGCCAGGAACATTAAGGAGTACAATGAGAAATTCATTTCACGCAAGCTGAATCCGGAAAAGGGACATAAATACCTGCCATATATAGTACTTATAATTGATGAATTTGCCGACCTGATAATGACAGCAGGCCGGGAGATAGAGGGGCCAATTGGTCGTCTGGCACAGCTTGCAAGAGCAATTGGGATACATCTGATAATTTCCACTCAGCGGCCATCCACAAATATTATCACGGGATTTATCAAGGCTAACTTCCCTACACGAATAGCATTCCGTGTATTTTCATCCATTGATTCACGGACGATCCTTGATGCAACAGGAGCCGACAGGCTGGTAGGACGAGGGGATATGCTTGTTTCTTCCGGCAACGAACCGGTGAGGGTTCAATGTGCCTTTATCGACACTCCTGAAATTGAAGAACTCACTGAATTCATAGGTGCACAGCATGGTTATTCCGATGCCATGCACCTGCCTGAGTATATCGATGACAACGAAGCAGGTGCTGTTGAAGTTGACCTGAAGAAACGTGACCCCATGTTTGACGATGCTGCCCGCCTTGTTGTTCAGCATCAGCAGGGTTCAACTTCCCTGATACAACGTAAACTATCAATAGGCTATAACAGGGCAGGAAGGATAATCGACCAGCTTGAAGCTGCAGGTATAGTCGGGCCGTTCGAAGGAAGCAAGGCAAGGGATGTTCTCTGCTCCGATTTTATTGCTTTGGAACAGATTTTGAAGAGTCTTGAATAAAAGAGTACAGATGAGAAAGATCATTTCATTCATTTTATTATCCTTACTGTTGGTGATAAATGCTGAAGGACAGAGCGATCCGAAGGCATTAAGCATCCTCGATAAGTTCTCTTCGAAGGCATCTTCTGCTCCTTCGGTGTCGATGACATTCCTTTTTGTCAGCAACGATCAGGTTCAGAATTCTATCGATAGTGTCGCAGGATCAGTAATGCTGAGCAAGAACTCTTACAAGCTTGATCTTCCAGATAATATAATATGGTTCAACGGGGTAACCTCATGGAGCTACCTGCCTGCAGAACAAGAAGTTACAATTACGGAACCTGATAAGAAGGATAACACCTTCCAGAGCCGTCCTTCAATGATCTTCAATATGTATAAGGATGGCTATAAGTGCAGGCTTCTGGAAGAAAAAACAGATTCATACCTGATCGACCTCTACCCTGTCGATCTGAAGAATGAACTCATAAGGGTAAGGCTTTATATTTCCAAACCATCACTCGAACTCAAAAGCTTTGAATACAAAATGAGAAGCGGAGTGACATACACATTGCTCGTCAGGGAATACTATCTTGACAAAACACCACAACCAGGCAGCTTCGAGTTTGCACCGGAAAAGTATAAGGGAGTTGAGATCATTGACATGCGCTAAATCCTTTCAGGATAAGCCACTCTTGCATGATATATATTTGACAGGCGTTTCTTAAGAACATTTTGGACTACCCATTTTTCCTATATCAGGCATGAATTTCAATGACAAAAATATTAGTAATTTTGAGACAAATTAACATTATGGAGCGTTTTGTTTGTGAGAATGTATTCGTACCTCTGAGGATGGGTCCATCGCATAAGGCAGAGATGCTCAGCCAGATATTGTTCGGTGAAAAATATGAAGTCCTCGACAAGGTTGGTCACTGGATGAAGATACTTACCCTGTTTGACAACTATACCGGCTGGATAGATATTAATCATCTGCAGCACACCAGAGATACAGACAATTCCCCGGGCCATGTGTTAAACAGGTCACTGTTGTGTTACAAGGAGGATAAGACCAGGTTGGTACTGGAAGCAGGTTGCGAAATATATGCTCCTGATCTCAAAAAGAAAACTTTCAGGGTTGGTAAGAACAAATACACTGCCGGAGACGAATTCAGTGAACATCATATAGTTGCAAAGGAATCCGTTTCCGATACCGGAATAAAATTCATGAACAGTCCCTATATCTGGGGAGGGCGCATTCCTTCAGGAATAGATTGTTCAGGTTTTACACAGCTTGTATACAAGATACTTGGAAAGCCGATACCACGCGACAGCTGGCAGCAGGCAGAAATCGGAACTGAAGTCACTTTCATTGATGAAACCAATACCGGCGATCTGGTGTTTTTTGATGATGAACGAGGAAAAATTTCTCATGTGGGAATGATACTTTCAAGAGGGCTTGTTATTCATGCTTCGGGAAGGGTAAGAATTGATTCAATAGATCACCAGGGTATTTTCAAGGCAGAGATAAACGATTATTCACATCATCTGAGGACGATAAGGCGGATAATCATATGAGGGCGAGAGGGCGAGAGGGCGAGAGGGCGAGAGGGCGAGAGGGCGAGAGGGCGAGAGGGCGAAAGATTGCTGCTTCTACCATTATTAATATTTCATCTTCCTCGCGTATCGCCTTAGTCTCAATTTCAGAACCTTTTCTGATCATATCTTTAGCGAAAGTCTTGTCGTCAAGTCCTGCAGCATTGATCTTCACATTCAGGAAGGCACCTCTGATACAGGATCGGATTGCCAGCGCACCCACGCCGGCGTCGGTTACAGAGCTTGGATTTCCCTTTTCCACCATCTCCCTGATAAGAGGAAAGGTGCTGAATGCTGTTTCCATTACTTTAAATGGAACCATGATCGCATTTTTAGTAGCATCGATTACAGCTTTTGTTCTGTTTTTCTTTTCCTCCTCTGTGTTTTTTGGAAGACGACAGGCTTCCATAATCATATTAAAGGCATCAGTATCCTCATCCACCAGGTCAAGAAGCCTCTCCTGGATAGCTTTGCCCTTTTCAGCCCAGTCGGAAAACTCTTTCCACCTGTCATCCCAGCCTTTCTTGTGACTGGAGAGATTGGCTACCATCGTTCCCAGCGCCGCACCCATGGCGCCCATATAAGATGATACAGAACCTCCTCCGGGAGCCGGAGACTCCGAGGCAGTCTCCTCCATGAAAGCGCGCAGATCCATATCGGCCAGCTTTCTTTTTCCTTTTTCGGCCATAACAAATTCAATTATTTTTTCTTCAGGATTAAAGGGGTGAATATCATTCAGCCCCATTGATTTGACAGCTATCCTTATAAGCTCCCTGTCTGATACACCAGCCGATCGTTCCTGTTTTGCAAGAAAATAACGTCCGGCATCGAGGATCGCCTTCAGAGGGATCAGTCCCACCAGTTCGGAACCTGTAACTCTCACACCCCTCAGGTCAGCCTTACGGCACACCTCATCAAAAGCTAAATGGACTGGCGTCACCGTGATATTCGTAAGGTTCATCGAGATCTGGGAGATCCCGTATTCTTCTATATACCAGCCTATTGCCTTGACACTTTTAAGTGTGCCCGGGATAGTTTTCGTTTCACCCTTCTCACTGGTGATTGTTCTTCCTTTCTCCCTGACGTCAAATGCGATTGCATTTGCACGACGTACAGATGTTGTATTGAGATTTACATTGAAAGCGACCAGGAAATCCCTTGCTCCCACTGCAGTAGCTCCTGCTTTTACATTAAGCGTTGCAGGTCCGAAATCGGGCTTCCAGGCAGGATCTGCAAGTTTCTTTTCAAGTCCTTCATATTCACCTGCCCTGCAATTTGCGAGGTTTCTCCGTTTCTCTTCAAATGCAACATTCTCATAACAGTAAACCGGGATCTTAAGCTCCTTCCCAATCCTTTCAGCAACCTTGCGCGCATATCTGACCGTCTCTTCCATGGTGATTCCTGCAACCGGAATAAAAGGACAAACATCTGTGGCTCCCATACGCGGATGAGCGCCATGATGCTTCGACATATCTATAACTTCAGATGCCTTTTTGACTGCCTGGAATGCTGCTTCACAAACTGCTAAAGGTTCTCCGACGAATGTCACCACAGTTCTGTTAGTATCCTTTCCCGGATCCACATCCAGCAGCCTGACTCCTTCAACAGATTCAATAGCATCGGTAATCTGTTTTATTACCGTCATATCTTTTCCCTCGCTGAAATTCGGAACACACTCTATGATTCTCTTTACCATTGTTAAATTCTTCTTTAATACACAACCCCCCTGCCCCCCTGAAGGCCTTCTGCTTTGTCGGCCCCCCAACCCCCCTAAAGGGGGGATAAAACCCAGAACAGATTTAAGTTAGTGAACGGGTTTAAAGCCCCCCTTCAGGGGGGTTGGGGGGTTTATCCTCCCCCTTCAGTGCCTGCTCTGAGCGAAGCGAAGAGGGGGTCGGGGGATATTCTTCTCCCTTAAGTATCACCGTCTCAATCAAATCGCTGCCAAAAGCATATGGCATAAACTCGTATGATGGTATTTCTTTAGTAATAAATACATTGGCAACCTTCCCGCGGGCAATCGAACCATGAGTATCAGATAATCCCATGGCATATGCCGAGTTTATCGTGACTGCATTTATCACCTCTTCCGGCAGCATCTTCAACCTGATGCATCCGAGCGACATTACCAGTTTCATATTCCCCGAAGGCGATGAACCGGGATTATAATCAGAAGCCATAGCCACCGGCAGTCCTGCATCAATCATTCTCCTTGCGGGGGGATCGGGCAGTCCCAGGAAAAAAGCTGAACCCGGAAGGAGTGTCGGCATAGTCTCGGACCCCAGGAGAGATTCAATCTCTTTGTCACCTGACCGTTCAAGATGATCAACCGATAACGCATTGTATTTTGTTCCTGTCTGGACTCCTCCCGAATAATCAAGTTCATTTGCATGGATCTTGGCCCTGAGTCCGTATTTCATTCCGGCCATCAGTATCCTTTCGGTATCTTCCATTGTGAAGAATCCTTTATCGCAGAAAACATCAATATAATCCGCCAGCTCTTCAGCAGCGACAACAGGTATCATTTCATTAATGACCACATCAACATACTTTTCCCTCCTGCCTTTGTAATCGGCAGGCACTGCATGTGCACCAAGAAAAGTAGACCTTACCTCAATGGGGAAATTATCCTTAATACGTTTAATAACCCTCAGCATTTTGAGCTCATCATCAAGGTTCAGACCATAGCCGCTCTTGATCTCAACAGCCCCGGTACCCTGACTGATGATCTCATTGATCCTCGCTGCAGACTGCTCAAATAAATCATCTTCGGATGTATCATGAAGTTTTTTTGCCGAGTTGAGTATTCCTCCTCCCCTCTTTGCAATCTCCTCATAAGACAAACCCCTGATCTTATCCGTGAATTCAATTTCACGGCTGCCAGCATATACAAGATGAGTATGCGAATCACAGAAAGATGGAAATACAAAACGGCCTGATGCATCCAATGCTTCATGAGCCTTTATTGATTTCTCAGGTCCCTTTTTCAGCTCCTCCATGGTGCCGAAATCAGAGATCAACCCGTTCTCAATTAGTAAATAAGCATCTGAAATAATGGGTATTACAGACATGTCTTTACCACAGACCTTATTCCGTGGCTTCTCTTCAGTCTGAATCAGACCTTTTATATTTTTGACCAGCAGACGCATGTAAGTATATAGTCGTAAAAATATCTGCCTAAGGTAACAAATATTGAAAAAAGAGGTTATGATTTCCATTTTTCTTTATCTTTAGTCCTGTCAACCAAAACTATAACCTATGAAAAAGGTTTTATCTGTTATTCTGATACTGATGATAGCTTTTTCAACCTTCGGGCAGGAAAAAACCAAAAAGGTAAAGAAGGAAAAAAAACCGCCCAAGGAAAAAGCAGGATGGAGATTCGGAGGAGCCCTCCCGGCTACGACTTACGACTCCAACCTTGGATTCCAGTATGGAGCACTTTTTGAGTTCTATAATTACGGCAAACCGAGTGTGTATCCTGACTATCTTGATCATACATACACTGAAGTATCGCGTTTCACAAAGGGAAGCGGTATTTACAGGATGATGTATGAATCAAACCACCTTATAGGCAAAACACATTCTTCGATCGATATAAGCTATCTGCCAGATAAAGCATATGATTTTTACGGATTCAACGGTTATGATGCTGTTTTCAATAAGGGCTGGATGGTCGACGAAGAGGACGGATTGTACAAATCAAGAATGTTTTACCGATTCGAAAGGAACCAGTTCAGGATAAAGACCGACATCCAGGGTAAACTTGCCGGAGAGCATATCAAGTGGAGCGCCGGACTTGCTGTTAATAATTTCACAGTAAGTTCCGTTGATATCGAGAGGCTTAATAAGGGTAAAGACGCGGCGGATCAGCTAAAACCATTATCTGAAGTTCCGGGATTATATGAATTGTACAGGGATTCCCTAGGTCTTTTAACAAAAAATGAAGCCAACGGAGGATGGATAAATACAGTCAAGGCCGGGATAATGTGGGACAGCAGGGACAACCGGCCGAATCCAATGAAAGGCATTTGGACAGAACTGGGCATTGAGTACTCCCCAAAATTCAATGACTATGGCTGGTCGTTCGCCAAATTTTATTTTGCTCACCGTCAATATTTTACACTTATCAAGGATGACCTTTCCTTTGTTTACAGACTTGGTTATCAGACTACCCTGTGGGGAGACGTCCCGTTCTTTTACCAGTCGCAGGTAGTCACCTCTTATCTTACAGGTGCAACAAATGAAGGCCTCGGAGGATCAAGCACTCTGAGGGGAGTAATGAGGAGCAGGGTAATCGGTGACGGTTTCCTGTATGGAAATGTTGAGCTGCGCTGGAAACCGTTTTACTTCAAGTTCCTGAAGGCTGATTGTTACCTGGGATGGAATTTATTTTATGATTTCGGAATGGTGACCGATAAAATCAGTCTGCCCTCGACATCACAACTCCAAACTTCCTTTAACAACGATCTGACAGGTTATGATATTGATGACTTCTTCAAATCAGAAGCAGAAACAGTCCATCACTGCGTGGGAACAAGCATCATGTTTGTTATGAACCGCAACTTTGTTATTGCAGTTGACATCGGAAAGGCGTTCAACGCCCAGGACAACTACAAACTGGGATTTTCAATAGGATTGAATTACCTGTTCTAGAAGATCTTATCCAGTACTGTACCAAAGAGTATGCCCACATAGTTTCCAATCATCCAGCCGATAATACCGGTTGCCAGCCCCGTGAGAATGACATCCTTGTTCTTCAGGGCTGCTGCCACCATTGGTACAAACGGAGGAGAATAGACAAATCCTGTTGTGGTGACGAGAAAATCATCAGCATCAACCCTGAATATCCAGGAAAGGAACATATGCAGAATAAGTGATCCGAAGTACGCCCAGGTAACGAAAAGAAGAAGGTGAATGTACTTGACCTGAAAGAACACGCTCAGGTCACACCTTGAGGAAATTACAAGTGAAAAAGCAATGATGAAGTACATCCCCAGCTGGAAGCTCTTTCTGATGTTCCTTACCTTCGGGATAAATGAAGCAGCAACTCCCAGAGTCGTAATCGTCAATATTACAGAAATAAGCAGGGGTACTTTTGGCAGTAGCATGCTCACACCAAATCCCATTATAAAAATAACCATGGCAAGTCCAAGGGCTCCAAAAAGCGGGAGCAATGTTCCTTTTTTAAACATCCCTGAAAAGTCATCAAAATCTTCAGCCATTTCCTTATTCATTTTGTCAAAATCAAGGTTTTCACCGGTTGTGACTGCATGACTTTTATATTTTGGAAGAAAAAATCGGAAAAAAGCCGGCCCGGCTGAGACAAAGAACAGTATTGTAACACCCCCAATTATCATATCATATGTATTTGTCATGACAAAAGTGTTTGGAGGAATATGCAGGGCTACTGCAATAGATGACATATTAACAGTACCTCCGGTATAACACCCTATGAGCATTCCTGCGACCTCCTGAGCTTCAGGGATCTTCGCCCTGAACACAAGATAACCGGTTGCAACAATAATCATAACAGATACCACGGCAAGCACCATCGAAAGGAATCCTTTGCCTGAAAACTTCAGCCATCTTCTTACATTTAAGGAGAAAAGAATTAAAGGCAGAGCAAGCGGAATTATTGCACTCTGAACATTATCCTGAATGGCAGCTATATTATTTGCTCTGGCATCTCTATCTGTCAGAGTACCGGCAGCAACCAGTTCAGCAACCTCTGTTTTCGGAATGAAGGGTCGGTCCTTCCCCACTGTTTCATTACGGAAGGCATTACTCCCCCTGGGTAAAATTCCAATGTTTGCGATAATGATCCCAATAGCATAGGCGAGTACTATCGCTCCGATCTTCTTACATAATTTAGATTTTGTTGTCAGCCATATCAGAAATACCGGGAAGGTGATGTAGAACACGATGAGGATTATCAGGTTCAGCATGGCAGTTGGTTTTGGTATAATCAAATGTAAAAAAAGCGATCCACCCAACGTATGAATCGCCTGTAAAATAGGTATTTATACTTATAAATCGTGCAATCGTGCAATCGTGCAATCGTGCAATCGTGCAATCGTGCAATCGTGCAATCGTGCAATCGTGCAATCGTGCAATCGTGCAATCGTGCAAT
>JALONV010000138.1 GCA_025454755.1 Bacteroidales bacterium
CAAATGCTTATTATTGCGGAAAATTAGGTTTCTTTCAATATGTTCAGAAACAAAAAAATAAGCCTTATCCTTCCCACTTTCAACGAGAAAGATTCTATAAAAAAAGTTATAAATGACTTTGAAGAACTGGGCATTGTTGATGAGATCATTGTTGTAAATAATAACGCAGCAGAAGGCACTTCCATTGAAGTAAGCAGGACATCCGCAATTGAAGTGCATGAGAAAGTCCAGGGATATGGCAGCGCCATTATAAGGGGTTATAAAGAAGCTACCGGAGATCTGATAGTCGTCTGTGAACCTGATGATACTTTCCTTGCAAATGATATTTTTAAATTCCTGTCCTATTCAGAAGATGTTGATGTTATTTTCGGATCAAGAACCTATAAGGAACTGATCTGGTCAGGAGCCAATATGGGCTGGTTTCTGCGTATTGGCAACTGGGCTGTTGCCAAGTTGATGGAAATGCTGTTCAACACAAACACATTGACCGATGTTGGCTGTACGTATCGACTGGTTCACAGAGATGTCATTAAGGAACTGTTGCCCACATTCATGATATATTCAAATTTCTTTGGTCCTGAAATGATGGTCCGTTCATATTGCAAAAAATACAGATGCATTCAGATTCCCGTGAATTATAAGGAGAGAATCGGGAAAAGTTCTGTAACAGGAAGTATGAAGAATTCTTTTATACTGGGTGTTAAAATGATTTTGCTTATATTAATCATACGGCTCAGGATGGATAAGTTTATTTTCAAGAAACCCAAATGAAAAAAATTGGTAAATATTTCTTCTGGACATGTGTTGTCTTCGGGCTGATTATAAGACTTTTTTCATTATCCTATAACGGAATATTTGATCTTGCGACTTATAATGAATGGGGACTTGCAACTTTAGAAAACGGTCTTGATCATTCTTATATGGGAACCTATTTCCCTTTTCAATATCAGATATTTGAATTCAATTCATGGCTTTCAGGAATATTAAATCTCGATTACTTTTTTGTATATAAATCAGTAAACCTGGTTTTTGACTGTGGAAACCTGATCATTCTTACCTTAATACTTCGAAGGCTTGGTGTATCAGAATTCTATTCTCTTATATACTGGCTGCATCCATGGTTTCTTAACATGTTCTCCCTTGGATATGTTGATGTCCAGTTTACTTTCTTCATTTTATGTTCATTGTACTTTATTTTCCGCGATACCTCAAGAGACTACCTTAAAGCAGGTATTTTTCTCGGTTTTGCATTTATGATGAAGCCACAGGCGCTTATTATTTTTATATCATTTTTCATATATGCAATTGTCAGATATTTCAGGACCAAGAACATAAACATGATTCATATATTTATATTCCCTGCAATTCTTTTCATCGATTATTACATCTTTTTCCTGGTACAATCAGGCAGCACGTCAGTCCTTACCGATGCATATCTTCATACTGCTGATTACTCCCCTATTCTCAATGGACATTTCCTGAATGGATGGTTTACGGTGGCTTATTATATCAAAGGAGCAAATGATCCTATTCACAGTGTAACTGATGATCTTAATGGATCAGGATTTCCAGTGAGATCGATTGCCATTTTTGTTGTACTGACTCTTCTTTTTTATTTTATCATTAAAACACAAAAGGACAGCAGCGTGGTTAAACATAACATTGGACCGTACCTGACCGCCTGCTTTGCTTCCTTTGCCGTTCCATTCCTGATGACCGCAGCCCATGAGAACCATCTTTTCCTGGGAACTGTCCTGATAATTCCTGTATTGGCTAGATCTAAAAATCTACTCTTCAAAATAGTTGTCCATATTATACTTTTGCTTCAGTTTATTAATCTATATGGTTTTTATGGTATTGGGGAGAATCCATATTTTCAATTACCGGTATATCAATATACATATAAGGTAGGCCTGATCATGTCATTTATTGCATCATTTCTATTTCTTATTATGTTATATTATTTTTTTAGTAATAAATCCAAATTATTTTCATCCAGTGAATAGCTAAATCTATAATACGATCTTAATGAAAATTCAAAAAATATTAATTGCCAACAGGGGTGAGATCGCAATCCGGATCATGAAAACGGCGCGGCTGATGAAAATCAGAACTGTGGCCATTAAGACCATTCTTGAGCCGAACGCGATGTACCTATCCTATGCAGATGAGATCTATGATAACTCCGAAGATGTTTCGGAAATACCTGTGTTCCTTGATATTGAAAAGCTTATTTCGATTGCTCTCAATACAGGTGCCAATGCCGTTCATCCGGGATATGGATTTCTTGCAGAGAGCGCTTACTTCGCACAAAAATGTCACGACAACAAGATTATTTATATAGGCCCTTCGCCCGACGCCATATATAAAATGGGCAATAAAATGATTGCCCGCAGGCTTGCATTGAAGAATAACATACCTATGGCCATGGGAAGCGAGGGTAATATTTCCAATGAGGAAGAAGCAGTTCAGGTTGCAGAAAAAATAGGTTATCCCGTAATTATCAAGGCAGCTTCAGGAGGAGGAGGACGAGGCATGAGAATCGTACGCAAATCAGAGGAGATGGAACGTATGTTCATCACTGCCAGCAAGGAGGCTGAAAAAGCATTTAATGACCCTTCGGTATTCATTGAAAAGTATATTGAGAATCCCAAGCATATCGAATTTCAGATACTTGGCGACCAACATGGGAACATAATACATCTGGGTGAAAGGGAGTGCTCGATACAGCGTAAACATCAAAAACTCCTGGAAGAGGCTCCATCCTGCGCTCTTGATAGTAACCTCAGGAAAAAGATGGGGAGCATGGCCACCCAGATCGCAAAAGCAGTTAACTACTATTCTGCAGGAACAGTGGAGTTTCTCCTTGACTCCGACAAGAATTTCTACTTCATGGAAATGAATACGAGGATTCAGGTGGAACATCCGGTAACTGAAGCTATAACAGGTTATGATCTTATTGAACAGCAGATCAGGATAGCCAATGGTGAAACGCTGAAAATAAGTCAGGAAGATGTAAAGCTTAAAGGATGGGCAATAGAATGCAGAATCAATGCTGAGGATGTGCAGGCAGGATTCGCCCCTGATCCGGGAAAAATAGAGAGTTTCAGCATGCCCTCAGATAGCTATGTCAGGGTCGATACCGGCATACAGGCCGGCTCGTCGATTGTTTCAAGCTACGATTCGATGATAGCCAAACTGATAGTGAAAGGCAAGGACAGAAAGGAAGCTATAAAAAATTGTAAACTGGCACTCGATAAAGTCTGGATAAAGGGCACAAAAACAACCCTTCCCCTGTTCAGGCTCATAGTACGTAACCAGAATTTCCTGGATGGCACCTTCACAACGGCATTCATCGAAAAAGACCTTGAGAAGTATTACTATAACAGCGATTACGAGGAGATGCTGGCAGCATGGCTTGCCACAACACTTTTTGTTGAGGAGAACCTCCAGGAGAACAGTATCAATGTCGATTTTGAGAACGTCAGGGAGATGAGTCCGTGGCTGCTAAATAAAAGGATTACACAATTTTAATCAGGATGATATTCATGAACGAGAAACTCAAGATAGATAAGCTTTATGCACTCTCTTCCGAGAATAAAAAATTCAGCTTCAGGCTTCCGCTTAAAAACAAAATAAGGATCGGAAAGAGGGATTACATCGTTCAGCTCAGATCGGATGAGAAACTGGGGACATATATCTTATGGAAGAACCGCAAATATCCTGTCGAGGTTGTAAGGTCGCGGCAGAATAAATATGAGATACTCTTCAATGATATAAGCTATACTTTTACTGTCGAAACTCCATTTTCCCTTCAGCGACTTAAAGTTATCAAATCCGGTAAGGGCAAGGCTGAAAAGGAATCGGTCAGGGC
>JALONV010000065.1 GCA_025454755.1 Bacteroidales bacterium
GCTGAAGAGCCGATAATATCATATAAAATGAGTTGTTTACGCGAATCCGGATGGCTTAAATAAATCTTAGAAAAAATGAGCCTCATAAGCAGCTGTCCGAAAAAGAACAGAAATATTCTCATCCCGTATATATTCCACTCAAAAGCTTCATCAATCCTTCCTCTGAGGATAAGTGAAAAGCTATGTGAGAGCCCGCATGAAACACAAGGCTCTCCGGTGAGCTTTTCGTGAATGCAAACAACAGGATAATCGTTTTTATCAGGTGAAAAAATGCCGGAGTATATCATTATAAGCATGATAACTCCGGCCAGAACAATATTAATAAGAAGGTAGGGCTCCCTGAGCCCTGCTTTTGTGGTCACCACATTCCTACTTACTGATTGTGATACTGACGTTTTTGGTTGAATCTGCACCTTCGAGTTCTTCAAGGGTCTTTTCTTTGTCAGATTTGTCAGTACCAATGTTTATCTCAACCTTTTCATCTCCATCTTCAACTTTTATCGATACATTGGCATCTTCAAGGTCCCTGATGACGTTATCCTGAACATCGTTCACAATTTCTTCAATCCTCTCAGGCCAATTGTCCTTGTCAAAATTCCTGGCAAACTTGCCTGCTACGAAGTACTGTGAAAATGAAATCATGGTTGCGATAACTCCAATAATCAGTCCTGCCATTATCACACCGCGCGGCGAATCACCTCGTTGTGCCTGTGAAAGGCCTACTGCAGCAAGTACTATCGCAATAATACCGGGGATGACTGCAATCATACCCACACAGGGAATCACAGCCATAACAAATGTTATTATTGCTGTAATAAGGGCTGCTATTCCCAGGTTTTGTCCCGAATTGTTCTTTGCTTCTTCCATATCCTTAAATACTTAAGTGTTAATTTTCATTCCTTTGTGAGAATATTAACCATATCCTGCTCTAAAGACGTCGAAGGAACTTCAACGATGCGTCCGGTTTCAATATTATTTTTAAAAAAAATGAAAGTAGGCACTCTTACTATCTCTAATTTGCTGTATTCGCCTATGGGTGAGAACTTTGATTCATCGACTCCGATATATATCAGATTCTCTGCAGGAAATTTCCAATAATCAAGAATTTTAATAAAGCGTGGCACTTCCCTCCTGCTGTCGGGACACCACGATCCCATTACAATCCTGATGGAGAGCCCCTCCTTGCTTACCTGTGTTAATTTATTAACAATATCCTCATCGAATTTATAGTCATCATATCCCTTCTGAAACCATTCTGAGTGCGGTGGAGTGGTCATCATGCGCCTGGTAAAATATCCCAGAAGCCAGGTCGATGCTTCATGAAAATCGGTCGGGGCTGCTGCAGATTCTATTTGAGCACTAACTGGCTGACTATCACTCATCGCTTTCTTTGAACTGCATCCTGTAAATACAACCATAGCCAATGTTAAAATAAATATTCTCATATTATTTTCTTAATCTACATTTTGGAGCAAGACTTCCAGAATTTGTTTTGCTGCTTTTGCTACAGATGTTCCGGGACCGAATATTGCGACTACTCCTGCATCATACAAAAACTGGTAATCCTGAGGCGGTATTACACCACCTGCAATAACCAGGATATCTTCCCTGCCCAGCTTCTTCAGCTCACTGATTACCTGTGGAACAAGCGTCTTATGTCCTGCAGCCAGGCTTGAGATTCCCAGTACATGGACATCATTTTCAACAGCCTGTTTTGCCGCTTCAGCCGGTGTCTGGAAAAGTGGTCCTATATCGACATCAAAACCGATATCGGCATATCCTGTTGAAACTACTTTTGCGCCGCGGTCATGACCATCCTGGCCCATTTTTGCTACCATAATCCTGGGCTGACGCCCTTCTTTGGCCGCAAATTTTGCAACAAGTGCCTTTGCTTCCTCAAGATCCTTATCAGATCTGTACTCCGATGAATAAACGCCTGACATAGTTCGTATTACTGCTTTATATCTTCCTGTTATTTTTTCGCATGCATATGATATTTCGCCAAGGCTGGCCCGCTTTGAGGCAGCCGAAACGGCCAGCTCCAGGAGATTGCCTTCACCAGTTTTCACGCATTCGGTGATAGCATCAAGAGCAACCTGACATTCACTTTCATTTCTTTCTGCGCGAAGCTTCTCCAGCCTTTTTATCTGTGATTCCCTGACCGCAGAGTTATCTACTTCAAGTGTTTCAAGAGGAGACTCCTTTTCGAGCCGGTATTTATTTGTTCCAACGATAACCTGTAATCCGGAATCGATCTTTGCCTGCGCCCTGGCAGCAGCCTCTTCAATCTTCATTTTTGGTATCCCCGATTCTATAGCCTTTACCATTCCCCCCAGTTTTTCAATTTCCATTATATGTTCCCAGGCTTTATGGGCTATTTCATGTGTGAGCGATTCAACATAGTATGATCCTGCCCATGGATCGACAGCCCTGCAGATCTGTGTCTCTTTTTGCAGATATATCTGTGTATTACGGGCTATTGCTGCAGAGAAATCTGTCGGAAGAGCTATTGCCTCATCAAGGGCATTGGTATGAAGACTCTGTGTATGTCCCAGTACCGCAGCCATTGCCTCGATGCATGTTCTGCCCACATTGTTATAAGGATCCTGTTCAGTAAGACTCCATCCGGAGGTCTGGCAGTGAGTCCTGAGCGCCAAGGATTTGGGGTTTTTCGGATTGAAGCCCTTTACAATTTTTGCCCAGAGCATACGTGCTGCTCTCATTTTGGCGATCTCCATGAAATGGTTCATCCCGATTCCCCAGAAGAATGATATCCGTGGTGCAAAGTTATCAATATCCAGGCCTGCTTTAATCCCGGTCCGGAGATACTCAAGTCCGTCGGCAAGTGTATATGCGAGCTCAATATCGCAGCTCGCTCCTGCTTCCTGCATGTGATAACCCGATACGCTTATATTATTGAATTTGGGCATTCGGGCAGTTGTATAGGCAAAAATATCGGCAATGATCCTCATCGAAAATTCAGGCGGATATATGTAAGTATTCCTTACCATAAATTCCTTCAGGATATCGTTCTGAATGGTCCCTGTGAGTTCTTCAGGTTTAGCTCCCTGTTCAAGGGCGGCAACAATATAAAAAGCCATTATTGGAAGAACGGCACCATTCATTGTCATCGACACCGACATTTTATTCAGGGGTATCTGGTCGAAAAGTATCTTCATGTCGAGGACCGAATCAACGGCAACTCCAGCTTTGCCAACATCACCGGTAACACGCTCATGATCAGAATCATACCCACGGTGTGTCGGAAGGTCAAAAGCTACAGAGAGGCCTTTCTGGCCTGCAGCAAGGTTTCGCCTGTAAAAGGCATTTGAATCTTCTGCCGTCGAGAAGCCCGCATATTGTCTGATCGTCCAGGGCTGAATCACATACATGCTTGAGTATGGTCCGCGGAGGAAAGGCGGTATGCCTGCTGCATAGCTGAGATGTTCAATCCCTTCAATATCTTTCCCTGAATAGACGCTTTTTACGGGGATCTGCTCAGGGGTCATCCAGCTCTCCGGTTCACCGGAACCGGTTTCACCGGGTTTCAGCCTTAAAAGATCATCCTGATTGAATACAGGTCTTGGTACTCTTTCTGTTTTCTGATCCTCTTTCAGCTCAGGAAAGCTGATCTTCTTCCCTGTAATTCTATCCTTGATGCTCTCAGCTGAGTTCCGGATCTTCTCGTGAATCAAACCCTTTTTCAGTGATGCAAGAAATCCATCGTTAGCTTCTATTTCCAGAAAGAGCTTCCAGGTATTTTCTGCGATCAGATATGTAAGCTTCTCAATATAATATGATCCTGCTCCCGGATCTGCAACCTTGCCAAAGTAAGATTCTTCCTTCAGGATAAGCTGCTGATTTCGTGCAATCCTTTCAGTAAATTCATCAGGCTGCCGGAAGACAATATCGCATGGCTCAACTGTAAGAGAATCGGTCCCTCCGAGAACTGCAGACATTGCTTCAGTCTGTGTCTTAAGCATGTTAATGTAAGGATCGGTATTCGACTTGTTCCATTCTCCGGTTACACAGTGAATTTCCATTTTTGAACGATCGATGTTCCCTGGAACGAACCCGCTGACAACAGCCGACCAGGCCAGCCGTGCCGCTCTGAGCTTTGCAATTTCAGGAAAATAATCAGGCCCTGTGCTGAAAGAAAATCTGATCTTTGAGGCTGCCTCTTCTGCTTTTAAGCCCCTGTAAATAAGCTGGGCCAGGTACTCGGCTCCCATTGAGATGCCAAAGGCAATTTCCTGGACTAAATCGCAGCCTGCATTGCCAAAGTTGCAAGCCACAATATGAACAGCGCGGAAGTTTGGCAGAGGAGTTGTAAGTTGTGCAACGGCAGCCAGGTAATCAAATCCCTGGCTTACAGGGATGCAGAGCGTACCGTTTATCATCAGTCTTCCGATAGGATCAGTTTCAACAGCACCATATACTTTTTTGGGGTCAGCTTTGGTTTTTTTAATATAGTCGTTAAACAGTGAGACAATCTCCTTAGCCCTGCCATTGGACAGGAAATTGATTTCGACGGCTTCGGGAACAATCCCGTCAAGCAGGATATTGAAATTCTGTTCATTTATTGATTCAGGATCAGATATGACAAAGCCCAGTGAATCAATGCCTTTCATAAGCAGGCCATGAGCTTTATCATTTGCTTTCCTGTAATCGGAAACTGTAATATTCTGTCTGATCCTCCAGCTGCTATCATTGCATTTATTACCTCTTATGTGGGGGAACTGCCCTGGCAGGCTATCAATATACTTAAGGTTCTCAATATCCTCCTGCCTGTAGAACGGCATGACATCAAATCCTTCCCTGGCTTTCCAGATCAGTCTCTCATTAAGATCCTCACATTTCAGATCTGCGGCGATCCTGTTCATCCACTCTTTTGTGCTTACCGGAGGAAATTGTTTAAATAGTTTTTCTTTACTGGACATAACTGAAATTAAGGTCTTCTTTCTTTGGTCTTTGGTCTTTGGTCTTTGGTCTTCTGCATAGTTATTTCCCAGCGAATTCCATTAGAAATGCTTTAATAAAATTGTTAAGGTCTCCATCCAGAACAGCCTGAACATTACCTGTTTCGTATCCGGTACGGTGATCTTTTGCCATTTTATACGGATGGAGAGTGTAAGATCTGATTTGTGAGCCCCACTCTATCTTTTTCTTATCTCCTTCAATCTTTGCCTTCTCTTCCATCCTTTTCCTGAGTTCGAGTTCATAGAGCTGCGATTTTAATATGCGCATCGCATTTTCCTTGTTGTTCAGCTGTGATCTTGTCTCCTGGTTTTCTATAACAATGCCTGATGGATGGTGGCGGAGACGGACAGCTGTTTCGACTTTATTTACATTTTGTCCTCCTGCACCGCTCGACCTGTAAGTCTCCCAGGTAATATCCGAGGGATTGACTTCAATTTCAATGTTATTATCGACGAGAGGAGAAATAAATACTGACGCAAATGTGGTTTGCCGCTTGCCCTGCGCATTGAAAGGAGAGATCCTCACAAGCCGGTGGACACCGTTTTCGCTCTTAAGGTAACCATATGCCTGTTCTCCGTCGATCTCGATAGTTACTGATTTGACTCCAACCTCATCGCCAGGCTGGAAATCGAGTTCTTTTGCCGGATAATTATTGCGTTCGGCCCAGCGGAGATACATTCTGAGGAGCATTGCTGCCCAGTCGTTTGATTCTGTTCCTCCTGCGCCTGAGTTTATTTTCAATATGGCTCCCAGCTGGTCTTCTTCCTTGCGGAGCATATTCCGGACTTCGAGGTCTTCGACAAGAGAGAAGCATGTATTATATTGGTTATCAAGGTCTTGTTCCGAAGCTTCTCCCTCTCTGAAGAAATCATATATTACTGCCAGGTCATCGACTGCAGTGCTGACGCTGTTAAATTCCGTTGTCCAGCTTTTCAGGTGTGATATATTTCTCAGTAGTTCTTCGGCTTGTTTCGGGTCGTTCCAGAAGCCGGGTTGTTGGGATTGTTTTTCTTTTTCTGCTATTTCCAGCAGTCGTCCATCGATGTCAAAGATACCTCCTTAACGCGTCACGGCGTCCGGCAAGCTCTTTTATCTGCTCATTGGTGATCATAAGAAACAAGTTTTGGCAAATGTAGTTAATAATATTAAATCAGTGCCCGGTAATGAATAATAAGGAGAATGCAAGAACTTACACAGAGTTCCACGGTGACACAGAGAAACCCTGTGTGTCACTCTGTGATTTCTCTGTGGAACTCTGTGAAAGTTTTTAATTGGAAAATTGCTAATACACTTTAAAACCTGAGAATGTGCCGGTTCCGGTATCATAGCCGGTACCAACATTTATTTTCAGGTTTACATGATTCCCTGCAACAAGTTTCATTGTAATTTGACGAGTTAAAACAGAGCCATTGGAAATCCCACTATTCAGTGTTTCATATAGTGTGCCATTCAGATATATTTTCAGCGCTCTTGAATCACCAGATCCAGTTGCAGTATAATTAATAGAGAAAATATATATTCCTGCTGTTGGAGCAGTAAAAACTCCAGACTCATAATCAAATCCACCACCGTCATTATATTCAGGAGGATTAGTAATGAAATCATAATCAGTCATCCAGGTTGTGACAGTTTCTGAACTTGTTTTTTTTGCCCGAAAAGCCACCAGATTTCCTATAGTGACTTCATTGCCACCGGATATTGTAAGCTTATTTGTTCCTTCAGTAAAGGTCAGTGTCTGACCATCGGTATTATCATTCAGGGCTGCAAGGTTCACCGAATTACCTCCTGAAACTGCAAGAGTGCTGCTTGCTTCAGTAAACGTAAGCATCTGGCTATCAGTATTATCACGCAAGGCTGTAAAGTGTGTTTGATGTTTCAGTAAAAGAAAGTGTCTGATTGTCGGTATTATCCCTAAGAACGCCCAGATTAACGGAATTGCCACCAGAGACTGCTAATGTGTTTGATGCTTCGGTAAATGTAAGTGTCTGGTTATCCGTATTGTCAAGGTAGGTGTTCATGTTTACTTCCTTCGCACCGGTTTTTTCAGTAATGGATAACTTATTGTCAACCAGCTGGAGGTCCTGAATCTCATTTGTAATACTGCTGTCGGCATCGCTCTCCAGTTCGCGGAGACTTATTGTTTTGGTGCTGCCTGAAATACCAAGAATCCTGTTTACCGGATCCCATGAAAGAGACTGTCCGTCTGTATTGTCAAGATATGGAGACAAATCCCATTCTGTGGCATTAGCATTTTTTGTAATCTTAAGTTTGTTTGAGTTTAAAGTCAGATCCTGAATTTCATTGGCAGGATCTCCATCCTTCTCTATGGTAGCAAGGTTAATTGTATTTCCCCTTGTGAGCGACAGGTTATAACCGCCTGTTCCGTCATTTGAAACCTGGAGGGTTTGAAGAAGGGGTGTGAGGTTTACTGTTGAACTTGCACCGCTTATTGTGAGGTTGCTTCCATCGAATGAAAGGGTCTGATTATCAGTTGCAGGATCGCCGGGTTCGCCCTTCTCTCCCTTATCACCTTTGGGTCCTTCAGGACCTGGCTCCAGTGATTTCTGGGCATAAAGTGCATATGGCACAGCAAGAAACTGCATGGTACCCATATCCATGAAGTCGTTCTCAAATTTAACTTCAACTTTCAGGTAGTGATTTGCCTGATCCCATGCAATCTGCGAAAGACTGGTGCATGGCTGTGTCAGGGAAGGGACTCCGTGCCCGATAACCAGTGAAAACACACCAAACTTCGATGTGGTAATATCCTGATGCACCTCCTGGTAAACGGGTGCGGCAAGAGGATCTCCTGAGATAACCGAGAACTTGACACTGATTTTCTTGTTAACCAGCTCATTCCCGTAGTTATCTCTTGCCACTGCCTGGTAATGGATGCCCATCGGCACAGTATTCTGAGCCAGTATGCTCAGGCTGGCTGTTACCAGTACCATGAATATAAGTTGTCTCTTAATCAGTGAGGCCATATTCTGTGGTTTTATAATTTTTCGATCCTGAATGTCCGGTTAAAGAGCCCGTCAATGCTTCTGATCCTTATCATATAAAAGCCGCTGACAAGATCCTTTACATACTGTGGTTCTTTATACCAGTAAATGCTGCAAAATTCCTTCTTCTCTGAACGGATCACTCTTCCTGCCATATTTATATAATCAATTATGTAGGCGCGTGCAACGTCACCATACATTTCAATAGTAAGAAAGTCGTGTACGGGATTTGGATAGACCTCCACATTTGTTCCCTCTGGCTTTTTTTCATCTGAGAATTTAATATCGGGCTGCTGGAATCCCTGGGTAAAAATATAAAATGAACATCCTGTGACTTCAACTGCTGTTTCTCCAACTGTCTGAGAATATGAGACATTGGTCCCGCTGGCCAGTCCGGCCAGGGGAACAAGGACCTGATGCGACAATTGCTGTGATTGCAGGTTTGTCCACAAAACAGGAAAGATAAACAGTATAATCCTGAGCCCTTTTATCATTGTCAATTCCTCACAAAGGGATCAAAAATAGCACTTTTTTTGACAAATTAACATTTTTTGTTGATAAATGTGTTAATAACTTACTTGAATGGAAAGCCTTTATGAGATTTTTTTTTCTTATTGAAGCCCGGTTTATTAATCAGGATTAAATACCTATTTTTACCAGAACCAAAGAAAGATGCTTAAATCTTATCTCTATCATAACCTGAGAGAAGCCGGCTGCGACGAAGCAGGAAGAGGATGTCTGGCAGGTCCCGTGGTGGCTGCAGCTGTCATTCTCCCAAAAAATTTCAGGCACGATATCCTGGATGACTCAAAGAAACTTACTGCAAAACAGAGGTTCATTCTGAAAGATGAAATTATCGAAAGGGCTATAGCGTGGAATGTTGCTTTTGTAGACAATAATGAAATTGACCGCATAAACATTCTCAGAGCTTCAATAAAAGCAATGCATCTCGCAATCGATGGTCTTTCCAAAAAGCCGCAATTTCTGTTGATCGACGGCAACAGGTTCTTTCCATACAAGAACTTAAAACATAAAACTATAATTAAGGGCGATGGTCTCTACTTCCCGATTGCCGCTGCTTCAGTGCTGGCAAAAACATTCCGCGATGAGTATATGGACAAGATCCATAATGAGTTTCCCGGGTATGGCTGGAACAAAAACAAAGGGTATTCAACTGAGTTTCACCGGAGAGCCATAAAAGAGTCTGGAATTACCTGTTATCACAGAAAGACATTTTCACTTTACGAATCACAGCTTTCAATTGATTTCTGACATAGCCTGCATTTAATTTAAAAACTATATTTGCCCCTTGTTGAAAATGAATCTAAATAATTATAAATCATGAGAAAAATTCTTAGTGTTCTGTTTATTTTAATCATCAGCGCCGGATTCAGGGCCAGGGCTGATGAAGGCATGTGGCTTCTGCCTCTGATCGAAGAATTGAATATCGGCAAGATGACTGAGCTTGGGCTGAAACTCTCTGTCGAAGATATCTACAGTCTTAACAAAGCCTGTCTCAAGGATGCAGTCGTGAGGATGGGCAGGGGATTTTGCACAGGAGAGATAGTCTCATCCCAGGGATTGCTTCTTACCAATCACCATTGCGGATATGGTTTCATCCAGACACACAGCAGTGTTGACCATGATTATCTCAAAGATGGTTTCTGGGCGATGACAAAAGACCAGGAGTTGCCAAATCCCGGATTATCTGTCTCTTTTCTTAAAAGTATAGAAGATGTAACGGATCAGATCCTGGCAAATGTAAAACCGGATATGACTGAAGCCCAGAGAAGCTCAGCTATTAATGAGGCAAGAGCGGCAGTTGAGAAGAAAGCTGGTGAGGGCAGTAATTACACGGCATCTGTTTCTTCTTTTTATGGCGGAAATTACTTCTACCTCCTCATATATGAAAATTATACTGATGTAAGGTTAGTTGGAGCGCCTCCCTCTTCAATCGGCAAATTCGGTTTCGATACCGACAACTGGGAATGGCCGCGTCATACTGGCGACTTCAGCGTTTTCAGAGTCTATTCAGGTCCTGACGGCAAGCCGGCACCTTATTCAAAGGATAATATTCCGCTTAAACCGAAATATTGGTTTCCTGTCTCCCTGAAAGATCTTAATGAAGGTGATTATGCCATGATAATGGGCTATCCCGGCGGGACACAGAGATATTACACTTCTTACCAGGTTGATGAGATACTGAAGATCTCCAATCCCAACAGGATAAAGATTCGCGGGATCAAGCAGGATATCTGGATGGCCGATATGAAAGCTGATCCAAAAATAAATATCCAGTATGCTTCAAAATATTCAGGTTCTTCAAATTACTGGAAGTACTCCATTGGCCAGAATAACCAGCTCAGGAACCTTAACGTGATTGAAAAGAAACAGCAGATTGAGAATCAGTTCAATACCTGGGTCAATGCTGATGCAGAACGAAAAACAAAATACGGAGAAGCGTTAAACATGATTAAAAGATCCATTGAAGGCAGGGCAGAATATCAGAATGCAATTCAGTATATAACTGAGTGCAGGTCAGGTTGTGAGATCCTGAGCTTCAGCCAGTATGGGAGCGGATTGCTGACCGCACTTAAATCGGGCGACAATGAGAAGATCACTGAAGCAACTAAAGGAATAAAGGACAATTTAGGAGATCTTTACAAGGATTACAGCGCTCCTACCGATAAGAAATCGACTAAAGCGATGCTTAAGCTTTTCAGGGCTGATGTCCCGGTAAAATTCCATCCCGATTTCTATACAACTATTGTTGATAAGAAATTCAAAGGCAGCATTGACAAATTCGTCGATGATATGTTTGCAAGATCAGTTTTTGCAAGCGAAGCTAAACTTAAAGCCTTCTTAGACAAGCCTGTACTTAAGACTCTTGAAAATGATCCGGTAATAATCACGTATAATTCAATCATCAAAAACTTTCAGAGCGTTGCAGCCGAAAGCAGCAAGTTTGATTCTGATCTTACAACTGGTCAGAGATTGTGGGTGGCTGCTCTTCGTGAGATGACTCCTGAAAAAACACTATATCCTGATGCAAACTCAACAATGCGGCTTACTTATGGAACTATCCAGGATTATGATCCAAAAGATGCTGTTACTTATAAATACTATACAACACTCCAGGGTGTAGTGGATAAATATAAACCGGGTGATTATGAATTTGATCTGCCACAGAGGTTCATTGACCTTAATAACAAGAAGGAATATGGAAGATATGCTTCCCCGAAAGGTTATATGCCGGCATGTTTCCTCACAACCAACGATATCACCGGTGGCAATTCAGGCAGCCCTGTTCTCAATGCCAACGGACATCTTATCGGACTGGCATTCGACGGTAACTGGGAAGCTATGAGCGGCGATGTTGCCTTTGAACCTGCCCTCCAGAGATGCATTAATGTTGATATAAGATATGTTCTCTGGATAATGGATATCTACTCCGGTGCAAAACATCTGGTCGATGAGATGACTGTAGTGGAGTAAGATAACACGTACTCACCCCCATTGTGCCCCGCAGGCTGGCTCCTTCCTTGCTTCAGTAGCAAAGGGAGTATGGGGGATGGGTGCATGAATTTCATTATATTTGCAACAAATTCCAAACAATGCAACTCAGTCTCAAGGAGATCCTCGCCGCTTTCATGGTACTCTTTGCCATCATTGATATACCGGGATCCATTCCGATAATCATCGACCTCAAATCCAAGGGTGTTAAAATCAAATCGGCAAAGGTTACCTTAACTTCATTGGCGATTTTTCTTGCTTTTCTTTTCATAGGGACGCCATTGCTCAGAGTTTTCGGAATTGATGTATCATCATTCGCCATTGCCGGTGCATTTATCATATTCCTGATCGCAATGGAAATGATACTCGGCATTCAGATCTTCAGCCAGGATGCGCATGGCAACGGCGCTATCTTTCCAATTGCTTTCCCTCTTATCGCAGGAGCAGGATCGATAACGACTGTTCTCTCTCTTAAAGCGGAATACCAGACAATTAATATTTTCATTGCCCTTGTACTTAACATGGTAGTTGTATATTTGGTTCTGAGACTTACCTCAGTTTTCGAAAGGATCCTCGGCCAGGGAGGATTGCAGATACTGAAAAAAGTGTTCGGAGTTATCCTTCTTTCAATAGCCATAAAGCTCTTCATGTCAAATACCGGCATAATGCTTCCACATGTCAAGTGAGATTACAATTTATACCGATGGGGCATCCAGTGGAAATCCCGGCCCCGGAGGGTATGGTGTGGTTCTGAAATCGGGCAGGCACAGACTTGAATTATCAGAAGGATTCAGGCTCACAACCAATAACCGTATGGAGCTGCTGGCTGTTATAGCCGGCCTTGAAGCCCTGAAAAAAAGCGGCAGTGAAGTTGTGGTATATACCGATTCGAAGTATGTGGCAGATGCCGTGGAAAAAGGCTGGGTATTTCAATGGGAATCAAAGGCATTTAAAAAGAAAAAAAATCCAGACCTCTGGATAAGGTTCCTGAAGATCTACAGAAAACATAAGGTTCGTTTCATCTGGATAAAGGGACATAATAACAATCCTGAAAATGAGCTTTGCGACAGGATGGCTGTTGAGGCATCGAAGGGCAGTCGTCTTTCAGAAGACACCGGATATAGAGATGAAGCAGAGGATAATAATTTATTCTGATTCAAACCTTCCCCAAAAAATTGTTTTGCTATTAGAAAATATTGGTGCATTTTTGCAAAAATAGTCTGAGATGCAAAAGCTCCATATTGAAAAAACCAGGACGACTCCCGAAATTAAATTTTCTCCGGAAGAGAAAATATTCTTTATCCGCGGTGTTTCTTCTCCGGAAGATGTAAGGGCTATGTATTATCCTGTAATCGAATGGACCAGGATCTTTGTGGATGATATAGTCGAAGGAGCATTAAAGGAATTTGGCAAAGGGTCACCTGTTATATTAGATATTGACCTCTCTTATTTTAATTCTTCTTCTGCAAAATTCCTCTTCGATATTCTGACTGAACTTAAAAGACTATTTGCTTCTGAAGTTCCTGTTGTGGTTGAATGGATGTATGATATTGAAGATACCGACATGAAAGATGCCGGCGCAGACATTGCCCAGCTGGTCGAAATGGAGTTCGTTTATATCCCCAAGCCAAAAAAAGAATAATGAGGGGACAGCCGGAACTCTATTCCCTTCTCCATAAGCTCGCTATAAATTACGAATACCACGAGCATCCTCCTATCGCAACAATTAATGATGCAATAATCCACTGGAAAGATTATAATTCAGGAAGGTGCAAGAATATTTTCTTCCGGAATCACAAAGGCAACAGGCATTACCTGGTAATACTTGAACATCTGGCAAAGCTGGATATTCATGATCTGGAAAAAAGGCTCAGACAGGGAAAGCTGACATTTGCATCCGACAGACGCCTGAAGGAACACCTTGGCCTTGAACCAGGGTCAGTATCTCCGTTTGGTCTTATTAATGACAGGGATAAAAACGTTCATCTTTTTATTGATGAAAAACTACAGGAACCTGATCGTCTGGCATTCCATCCGAATATCAATACTGCCACTCTTGTTATCTCTAAAGCCGATTTTCTAAAGTTCCTCGACCATACGGGGAACGGCTACGAATTTATAAGGCTGTATGATTAAGAGCCCCCCATCCTCCCTGAAGGGGGGCTAAAACCAATTTCAAATTAATATAATGATTGATCTTAAGAGGATGTCTCAGAAGTCTGTTTTAACCGCAAAGTGCGCTAAGCAGAAGCAAAGTACGCAAAGTTAAGAGGCTGATATATAATACTCTGCGCTCTTGGCGTAAAATCTCTGCGACCTTTGCGGTTAATGGATTTTCTCTTTTGAGACAACCTCATTCCGCGAAGCGGAAGGGGGTCTGTTAGAAGTATTTACTTCTTCTTTGATCCTTTATAAACCGGTTGCTTCCAGGCTTCCATCGGTTCGAACCTGCTCATTGCAGCCCAGCGGATACCTCTTTTCTGGATCTCAAGAGCCTGCGGAACTTTAAAATCGGAGGCAACATGACCCAGAGACGAATAGAAAACTCTTCCCTTGCCATATACTTTTTTCCACGCTACCGGTATTGTACAACCTCCTATCCAGTCTGCTTTTTCATTGGTGAATGTTGTCGTTGCAAGAACTTTTACGTTCGGATCAACATGCATATAATATTGCTCGGAATGCATGGCAAAATCCGTAAGTCCTTTGGTAACAGGATCCTTTTTATCGATAATATTCACCCTGTAATCGATCACTCCGCCCGGATGGGCAACCCACTGCCCTCCCACCATGAACTGGTATTCGGTATTATTCCTGAACGAATCTCCAAGACCGCCGTGCCATCCTGCAAGGCCAACTCCGCTTTTAACTGCTTCTTCCAGTGCTTTTGCCTGCGGGCCAGTAATTGTCCCCATGGTCCAGGTCTGAACTATCAAATCAAAATCTTTCTCAAGATCTGAAATGATATATGAATCGAGTGTTTCAGAAACTGTTACTGCAGCACCCTCTGATTCCATCCATGGAACGAAAATATCACGGCACTTGTCAGGTTCATGTCCCATCCATCCACCCCATACATATAATACTCTCTTGCCCTTCAGGGGTGAAGGCTCCTGGGCGGACACATTTGCTCCAATTAACAGAAGAGCAGTCAGTACTGCCGTGATAAATGAAAAGATGGATCTGCGTATAATCATTTCTTAAGTATTTTGAACCGAAGGTAATAATTTTAATTGTTCAATTTATAAACCGTTTTATGCCAACCATCAACTGAGACCTGCCTTCTGTAAAATGTTTCCATCTGTTAAGCATTTTTTGTTTTCTTTTACACGGGATTCAAGTGTTGTTAACGGTCTATATATCAGAATACCTGCATGTTACTTTATTATAATGACTAAAAATATTATTCCACTTTGCATCAAATTGAATTCTAATCCGTCCTTAACCAGAAAACCAACCATAACTGATACTTTGCATGAAAAGATTTCTCACCTTTTTCATAATCGTACTGGTGATGCTCACGGCAGCCTTTGGACAAGCTCCCGAAAAGAAGAGATATAAGGCTACCCGTACCACCGAGGCTCCTTCAATTGACGGGATACTGGATGAAGCCGTCTGGAAAACAGGTACCTGGATGGATGATTTCATCCAGAACGAACCTTATAACGGACAACCTGCAACTCAAAGAACTGAGTTTGCAGTTCTTTTCGATGATGATAATCTATATGTGGCTATCAAGAATTATGATACTGACCCCGACAGTATTGTAAACCGCCTTACAAGACGCGATCAGGCCGATGGAGACCTTTCCGGAGTTATTTTCGACAGCTTTCATGACCTGCGCACAGGCTTTCTGTTCGGGGTTTCATCATCCGGAGTTAAATATGATATGGTATTCACGGAAGACGGTCAGAATGAGGATGAATCCTGGGATCCCAACTGGTGGGTAAAAACTTCAATAAACAGCGAAAGCTGGATCGCAGAAATGAAGATCCCGTTCTCACAGGTAAGGTTTGATAAAAATTCAGGAGATGTCTGGGGTTTTGAAGTGGCCAGGGTTTACTATAGAAATAATGAAACGGACTTCTGGCAGCACATTCCCAGTGAAGCTCCGGGATTTATCCATATGATGGGTGAGCTTAGCGGTCTTGATGGAATTAAACCACGTAAGATCTTTGATCTCACCCCTTACGGTGTAGCCAAAATGGAAACATTTAAAAAGGAAGAGGGTAATCCCTTCACTTTTATGGAGAAAGGTAAGAGGTACAGGATCAATGGCGGTCTTGATGCCAAGATCGGTATCACCAACAACATGACAATGGACCTGTCTGTCAATCCGGATTTCGGGCAGGTTGAAGCAGACCCGTCGGAAGTAAACCTTACTGCATACGAGACTTTCTTCTCTGAAAAAAGGCCGTTCTTTATTGAAGGAAATAATATTACCAATTTTAATATAGGACTGGGAGACGGCAACCAGGGAAACGACAACCTGTTCTATTCAAGAAGAATAGGAAGGCAACCCGTTGGTTCTCCTGATCTGGAAAGCGGATGGTATGCTGATGTGCCGACTGCAACGACAATACTGGGAGCAGCCAAGCTGACAGGCAAAACAAAGAATGGACTTTCACTCGGATTCGTTGAAGCAGTTACTTCAGGTGAAGTAGCAACTATCGACACAGCAGGAGGAAGAATCAAGGAATTGGTGGAGCCACTTACGAATTTCTTTATCGGAAGGGTACAGCGCGACTTTAATGAAGGGAAAACTATTGTGGGCGGAATCTTTACAAGCACCAACAGGGATGTTGATGCCAATCTGTGGAAATCGGATATCGATGCTGAAATGGGCAGCTATCTTCATACATCGGCATATTCAGGGGGCGTCGACTTCACTCAGTTTTTCAAAGACAAGAACTGGTCGTTTAACCTCAATACTGCTTTCAGCCAGGTTAATGGAACAAAGGAAGCGATTGAACGGACTCAAAGGTCTTCAGCCCGTTATTACCAGAGACCGGACAATGACTATGTTGAATATGATCCCGAAAGAACTTCGCTGTTCGGATCAGGAGGGAGGATGCAGCTGACTAAAAACAACGGACACCTTAATATGCTTGCATGCATAAAGTGGAAAACACCCGGATTTGAGACAAACGATCTTGGATACATGCAGCAGGCAGATCAGATGCTTTCAGTGATCTGGATGGGCTATAGTGTCTGGGATCCAAAAGGCTTTTACAGGAGATGGAACATAAATAGCGATATCTATCTGGTGAATGATTTCGGTGGTGACATAACCGGTAAAGGCTTTGAATGGAATGGCAGCATAGGCTTCAAGAATTACTGGAACGCATTTACTGGTGGTGGTTTTAATCTCAGCTCCCTGTCGACAAATACACTGCGCGGCGGACCGATGATGAGGTATCCTTCCAGCCTCGATCTGCGCGCCGGATTTTCGACGGATTACCGCAAGAAGGTAACATTAGAATATTTTATCAATGGCAATTTTGGATTTGAACACAGCGAGGAAAGCTTTCATACTGAAATCGACCTTAATTATAAACCAATAAATAATCTCTCTATCAGCATAGGACCTGAATTCAGTAAATCTTACAGCGATCTTCAGTATGTTACCAGAACAACCTATGAGGGATCAGATAAATATATTTTCGGATCGATCGACAGGAAAACTCTTGGCGCTTCTGTCAGGATAAATTTCAACCTTACACCTGATCTTACATTGCAGTACTGGGGACAGCCTTATGTGGCATCTGGGAAATATTATGACCACAAAGTGATTATGGATCCGCTGGCCGATAAACAGGAAGACAGGTATTGGAAATTCACGCCTGCACAACAGGAATATGATGAGACCGACAGGAAGTATTACATTGATATGAACCTCGATGGCACCAATGATTTCTCATTTGAAAACAATAACTTCAATTATCAGTTTTTCCTCTCAAACCTTGTCATCAGGTGGGAATATAATCCGGGTTCTTCGGTTTACCTGGTATGGAGCCAGTCGCGGAATTTCTATAACGAGTCAGGAAGACTGGATTATTTTAACGACCTGGGTGATCTCTTCAACAGGGACAATGATATACCTCATAATGTATTCCTTATAAAGTTCAGTTACAGGTTTGGTCTGAAATAGGATTAGAGATTGGAATTATGAGGCTATAGGAAGGCTGTCCGGGGGGCGGCCTTTCTTTATTGAGGGGGTGAGGGCGTGAGGGTGGGAAGAAGTGATATCTGCGATAATCTGCGATATCTGCGGGAAAAGTAGTTTATTTGCATTGACAATATATTAATTTTTTCTCTATGAAATATTTATCACTACTTCTGGCAGTAATTATCTCCCCCTTTATCTCAGGGCAGGACAAGCCTGCATACAAGTTATTTACCGGTGAAGGAAAAAAAGCTGATTATGGCGATATGGTAAAGGAGGCTCTGAAGGCTGATGTGGTCTTTTTTGGAGAATTGCACGATAATCCCATCTCACACTGGCTCGAGCTTGAGCTTACGAAGAGCCTCTTTGAAGGTAAGGGGAAGGACCTTATACTGGCTGCCGAGATGTTTGAAACTGACAACCAGCTCATTATTGATGAATATTTTGCAGGCTTTTTCAAAGAGAGCTCTTTTGAGAGCGAGGTAAGAAAATGGAACAATTATGCCACCGATTATAAGCCTCTACTTAATTTTGCAAAGGATAACGGGTTGAAATTTGTGGCATCAAACGTACCCCGTCATTATGCATCGATGGTTGCCTCCGGTGGTTTTGAAGTGCTGGATAAAGTGTCTGATGAAGGCAAAAAGTTCATTGCTCCTCTGCCGATCGAATATGATCCTGAGCTCCCCTGTTACAAGGAAATGCTTTCAATGGGCGGCGGTCCGATGGGACATGCTTCTGAGAATCTTCCAAAGGCACAGTCCATGAAGGATGCAACGATGGCAAATTCAATAGTAAAATACCGGCAGCCCGGGCAGACTGTTATTCACTTTAACGGCAGCTACCATTCCGACAGGTATATGGGTATCATCTGGTATCTCAATAAATATTCTCCCGGTTTAAAGATTGTAACAATTACAACAATCCTTCAGGATGATGTTGAAAAGATGGGAGATGAAGGCAGGGGACAGGCTGATTTCGTGATTGTGGTGCCAACCGCGATGACCAGGACATATAAATAAAGGCACAGGGGTGCAATGGTACAGCGGTATGACGGTATGACGGTTTCATAAAAGGTATTTCCAGAAGGTGTCGGGATTAATTATTTCCATCTCACAGCCAGGGTATGAATCTCTGAAAGTTTTCGGAAACAAAATCTTCTTTTTAAAATTATACTTGCATTCATATGCTGTCAGTTTGCCTTGTGATTCTTCTATCAGATCTATCTCTTCTTTCTGATAGGTCCTCCAGAAATAAGCATTAACCATTTTCCTGTGATTATTGTTATATTTCATTCGTTCGAGAATAAAGAAATTCTCCCACAATCCGCCTGTATCAGTCCGCAGATCCATCGGATTGAAATTCCGGATTATTGAGTTCCTGATCCCGAGGTCGTAAAAATAGACCTTCATTCCTTTCCCTATTTCATTACGCAGGTTACGACTGAAGGAGGAAAGTCTGAAGATTATATAAGTTTTTTCAAGGAGCTCAATATATTTCTTTACAGTGTGGACGTTTTCTCCTAGCATATTGGCCAGGTTATTGAGCGACACCTCGTTCCCAAGCTGGAGGGCAAGTGCTTTTACAAGGTCCCTGATAAGGTCTGATCTCCTCAGGTTTTCAAACATCAGTATATCCTTATAAAGGTAATTAACAGACAGATTATTGAGTTCCTCTGCAGCATCTTCATCTGATCTGCCAAAAACTTCAGGATAAAGTCCGAATCTCATAATTGATTCCGGTGATGATTTTAGAATGAGGATATCTTTTACCTGTAGCACTTCTTCGAATGATAGAGAGTAAAGATGAAATAATCTGGATCTGCCGGTGAGAGGTTCGGTAATTTTATTTAAAAGATCAAATCCTGATGATCCGGTTACAATCAGCTGTAATGAAGGAAATGTATCTCTAAGCACTTTCAGGACGAGTCCTATATTTCTTATATGCTGTGCTTCATCAAGGACAGCAATTGTTGTTTTTTTACCCAGATACGATATTAGAAGGTCTGTATTGGTAGTTTCAAGGGCATCCTGGTTCTGTCCCAGTTCACAGTTGATATATTTTGAGTCCGGATGAGAAGAGATAATTTGCTTCACCAGAGTTGTT
>JALONV010000139.1 GCA_025454755.1 Bacteroidales bacterium
AATGCCTGATGAAGTGGATTCAGTTGACCTTAACTTCTCGTTCATAAAATTCACCAAAAACAAAGTGAATTACAGCGACAGCAGTGTCACCAGCAGGTTTCTGTGGGGAAGGTCGAAGGCAATAGACCGCGGAGAGTTCGGTGTTACTCTCCTCAGGAAATCCAGGGAAAAAGACCTGAGAAAATCGGAATTTCCGAAGATCCCATCGCCGTCTTATTGCAAAGATTCATTGTCGTGGCCTCTGGGCGACCTGATCCCTGATACAGCTACAGGGATAAAAGTTGACGCGCTTTCCGGAGTGGCAAAAAAGCTGGTATTTGAAAACGGATATGGAGGCAATACATTCGCATTCATTGTATTGCACAAAGGAATACCTGTAGCCGAAGCATATAAGCCGCAGTTCAATAAAGATACACGATTCCTGAGCTGGTCGATGGCAAAAAGTGTCATGAACGGTCTGATAGGAGTGTTAGTGAAGGAGGATGGAATTGACATCAATAAACCCACAGGACTGGAGGAGTGGAAAGATGATGAGCGGAGAAACATAACGCTGAACGACCTGATGAGGATGCAGAGCGGATTAAAATGGAATGAAGATTATGGAAGCCGGTCAGACGTAAATGTGATGCTGTTCTGCAGAAATGATATGGCTGCCTATGTACGCGATCAGAAACTTGAACTTCCTGTCGGATCTTTCTGGGATTACTCATCGGGGAGTTCGAACGTGGTAAGCTATATCATAAGGAAACATTTTGGCAATGATTCGCTCTATTATGCGTTTCCATATAACCGTTTCTTTCATAAGATCGGTATAACTGATGCAGTATTTGAGGTTGATGCGTCAGGAACTTACATCGGTTCATCATATCTTTATGCAACAGCGCGTGATTATGCCCGCTTTGCATTGCTTTACCAGAATGACGGCTTCTTCAACGGAGAGCGTATTCTGCCCGGGGGATGGGTTAAATACACACGCGAGCCTGCTATGGCAAGCAATGGTCAGTATGGTTCCCTTTTCTGGCTCAAGGGAGAGGGTGAAGTTCCGTCGGCGCCTGATGATATCTTCATGTGTCAGGGACATGACGGTCAGAGGATATTCATAATGCCGACACAGGAGCTGATAGTTGTCGTACTTGGTTATTCTCCAAGGGGAACATTGGATTTTAATGGATTGATGAAAGATATATTGGGGACTTTATAAGTTACATTTATTTCTTAAAACTATATATGGAAGAAAGAGTCAGAAAAATATTTAAAGCTGAAGCGGCTGCAATTGAAAAGATACCGGTAACCGGTTACTTCGGGAAGGCAATAGAGTTAATTTATGAGCACGTTCACGTTAAGAAAGGGAAGCTTGTAACGTCAGGCATGGGAAAAGCCGGGGAGATTGCTCATAATATTGCAACCACATTCAGCTCTACAGGTACACCTTCGGTATTTCTTCACCCTAGTGAAGCGCAGCATGGCGACCTGGGCATCCTCCAGGAAAATGATCTGCTCCTTGTAGTATCTAATTCCGGAAAGACAAGAGAGATCATCGAGCTTATAGATCTTAAAGATAATCTTTATCCCCCGGTACCCGTAATTGTTATCACCAGCAATCCCGAGAGTCAGCTGGCGAAGAAAGCCGACTGTTATATTTTAACCGGAGCACCTGAAGAAGTATGTCCGCTGGGACTGACTCCAACGACATCCACGACGATCTTCACGGTCATTGGTGATGCACTCGTAGTACTAATGATGGAAAAGATAGGATTTACAGCAGGTGATTATGCAAAACGGCATCATGGAGGCTACCTGGGTGCCAGGTCGAGAGAAAAATCCGGGTCTTAAATCTTGTCTCTGCCGATCTCTGCAAGAGTCTTTTCGATGGATTCCTGGAACATGTTGGCATTGCCAATCCACTTCAGGATCTTTTCGCTGACTTCAGGGTGTTCGGGTGTTCGCATTGATACGGTATTGATCACATACTCCTTCAGCTCAACAACGTTTTCCAGTACCTTTTCAAAATATATCCGGAAGAATGAGTCGGTTATAAAGAAATATCTTTTCCGTTTTGCAGAGATGGTTCTGTAGTCAATTATCTTATTTTGAAGCAGATAGTTCAATGAACTGCTTATGGAGCTCTTGCTGGCCCGGAAATACTTTACAAGCTCATCAAAGGTTTTCTCAGGTGTGTCGCTGATTGTGAACCAGGCAACTATCCTGCCCTGCATCGGAGTAAGACCGAATTTCTCAAACACCCTCCCCTTCTCTTCCACGAGGTCACGGATCGTACTTTCCTGTGAAGCCATGTTTAATTTCTTTGATTGTGACAGTGGCAAAATTAATCTAATTTCCTGTTAGTTCTATAACTTTTGAACTAAAAAAACAAAATGTGAAATTCTTTGCAGGAAATATTAAAAGGATTAGATTTGAACCGGACAAAAGACCGCAAGACTCAAGGAACCCCGCCTTGCGGGGTAAACTCCGTGACGCAGTTCCGCGAAGCGGAAGCAAGACCGCAAGACCGCAAGACTAAAGATACAAGAATATGGCAAATACCAACACTACCGGAACAATCAGCAGGAGGGATTACATCTTTTCCATTACGATCATAGGCTTATTTTTCTTCATTTTCGGTTTTGTGACATGGCTGAACGGGATACTGATCCCGTTTCTCAGAACAGCCTGTGAACTGAATGATTTTCAGGCTTATTTCGTAGCCACCGCTTTCTACATAGCATACTTTGTGATGGCTCTTCCAATGACTCCCATTCTGAAAAAAACAGGATTCAAGAGAGGAATGTCTGTCGGTTTATGGATAATGGCAGCCGGTTGTCTTGTCTTTATACCTGCGGCATTAACAAGAACCTTCGGACTCTTCCTGACAGGCCTTTTCATAATGGGGACAGGCCTGACTCTGCTTCAAACTGCGTCGAATCCATATATTACAATTATAGGCCCAAGGGAAAGTGCTGCGAAAAGGATAAGCATAATGGGCATCGCGAATAAATTTGCCGGAGTCATTGCTCCCATTATACTTGCAAGCATCATATTGAAAGACTCTCACATTCTTGAAGATAAGCTGGCCCAGGCTATCGATGCAGCAACCCGTGCCTCTCTTCTTGATGAAATGGCACAGAGAGTCATAATGCCTTATATAGTTATGTCGATTGTCCTGGTTTTGCTGGGACTTCTCCTGATGTTCGTCCACCTTCCTGACGTCGATACGGAGGCTGAGGATGAATCTGTCGTCGAAGCTAATGTTAAAAAGACCAGTATATGGCAGTTTCCGCATCTGATACTGGGAGTTGTTGCGCTCTTCTTTTATGTTGGGGTTGAGGTCATTGCCGGAGACACGATAATAAGATACGGACAATCACTTAATATTCCCATGGAATCAGCTAAGTACTACACTTCACTTACAATGCTGAGTATGATCCTGGGCTACATGTTGGGAATTATTCTTATTCCAAAGTACCTGAAGCAGGTCAACGCTCTTAAAATCTGTACTGTTATTGGTGTTGTATTTACGCTGGGAGCACTCTTTACGCCAGCTGCCAGAACATTCACTTTACCTTTCATCGATCTTGTAACTTTTAAGCCTCTTCATCTGATAATACCTGTCACTGTTCTGTTTGTTGCGCTGCTTGGTTTCGCCAACGCCATTGTATGGCCGGCAATCTGGCCGCTGGCACTAAACGGTGTTGGCAGATTTACAAAGACAGCCTCGGCAATGCTTATAATGGCAATTGCAGGTGGAGCTCTCCTGCCACTTGTATACGGAAAGCTGGCAGTAAGTTTCTCAACACAGGCAGCATACTGGATATGCATTCCGTGTTATCTCGTAATCATGTATTATGCTTTCCGATTGAAAAATGGATCACAATCTTAAGAAGATATTTGAACTTTTTGTAAGCGAAGGCACCTTCCATAAAGCAGAGCCTTTTGGCAGCGGTCATATTCATGAAACATTCCTGGTTAAAACCGCTGAACCGGACAAGGATGATTATATCCTCCAGAAGATCAATAATACTGTATTCAGGAATATACCGGAGCTGCAGGAAAACGTTGAACGTGTGACAATACATCTGCAAAAGAAAATTTCAGCCATACCCGGTTCCGATATAAAGAGAGAATGCCTTCAGATGATGCCTGCCAGGAATGGCAAAAGCTGGAGTGTCGATGGGCAGGGAAATTACTGGAGGATATTTGTATTCATTTCAAATCACCGCTCCTACGATATCGTAGATTCTCCGGCTAAAGCATTTGAAGGAGGAAAAGCAATCGGACGCTTTCAGGCACTGCTCGCAGATCTTCCCGGCAAACCGCTTCACGAGACCATCCCTTCATTCCACGACGTCGAAAAGAGAATTGACAGCTTTTTGAGTACCCTGAAGAATGATCCGTATGGAAGAGTCAGGGAGACAGTAAAAGAAAATGATTTCATACTCAGAAGAGCTGACGATATGAAGATCATTCAAAAACTTGGAAGGGAAGGAAAAATTCCTGTCAGGATCACACATAATGATACGAAATTTAACAATATATTATTCGACGAGAACGACAGGTCGCTTTGCATTATAGACCTGGATACGGTTATGCTGGGATATTTTCATTCCGACTTTGGAGATGCAATAAGGACAGGTGCTAATATCGCTGCTGAGGATGAGAAAGAGCTTCAAAAAATAAAAATGGATATATCACTTTTCGGTGCATATGCAGAAGGATATCTTTCCGAAACCAGGAACACGCTCAACACTGTCGAAAAGGAGTACCTGGCCTTTGCGCCTCTGCTCATGACCTATGAACAGGCATTGCGTTTTCTTACCGATTATCTTGACGGGGACAAATATTACAGGATACACTTTGAGAAACACAATCTTCAGCGGACAAGGGCACAGATAAGGCTGCTGGAGAGTATGGAGGAACAGTACAAGGAGATGAAGGAGATAATAAAGAAAGTGGTGTAAGGGTTTAAAGATTGCTTCGTCGCTGCGCTCCTCGCAATGACTAAAAACTATTTAAACTGAGAGTATGAAATGGAATAAAGAGGAAATTAAGCTGCTGAAGACGCTGAACAACCCTGACAAGATACAGGCGTTCCTTGATTCGATAGATTATAATCCGAATTACGAATGCAGGTCGCCAAGGCAGGTGATGAGGAAGAGGTCGGCACATTGCTTTGAAGGTGCACTGTTTGCTGCTTCTGCGTTGCAGTTCATTGGATACAAGCCCCTTATAATAGATATGAAAGCTGAAAATGACGACGACCATGTTATTGCTGTTTTTAAAAAGAATGGATACTGGGGAGCTGTAGCCAAATCAAATTTCACAACGCTCCGTTACAGGGAACCAGTTTACAGGAGCCTCAGGGAACTCATAATGTCATATTTCGACTTCTACTTCAATACCGATGGAGTCAAATCGCTGCGCTCCTACTCCCGGCCATTTGATCTGACTTTCTTTGAATCAAGAAACTGGACGACCACAGACGAAGACCTGGAATATATAGGTGATAAAATAGAATCATTGCACCATTATCCTGTTGTGACAAAGAAGATGATAGCCGGGTTTTATAAGGCAAGCGATACAATGATGAAAGCGGGTATGCTGGGTTCAAAACCAGAAGGTCTTTTTAAACCAAAATAATATTATTGCAAAAATGGGAACTGTCAGATTGTACAAATATCGCTGGGTTGTTCTTGCTGCACTTATGTTTATTACCATGATGGCTCAGGTACAGTGGCTCACGCATGCTCCCATTGCGAGAGCGGCCGATGTATATTACCATGGCAGATTCAATCCCCTGTCATTCTTTAATATTGATTTCCTGGCTTCATCATACATGATATTCTATCTTATCATGTGCATCCCTGCTTCATATTTCATAGACAGGTTCGGGATTGTGAAGGGTGTTGGACTCGGCGCCATACTTATGGCAGCAGGAGGTGCGATAAAAGGCTTTTCCGGTAATTCATTCACCCTTGTTCTGGCAGGACAGATCCTTTTTGCCATTGCCCAGCCATTTGTCATTAATGCACCCACCGCAGTTGCGGCGAGGTGGTTTCCTGTCAGGGAGAGGGCTATTGCAACGGGAATGGCAACGCTGGCACAATATATCGGCATTCTGATTGCCATGGTTGTCACTCCCATGCTCATTGTTTCATCACCCTCGGATCCTGCATATGGTGACGGAATAGGAAGCATGGTAAGGATATATGGTGTTATTACAATTGCTGCTTCTGTCGCAGCTCTTCTACTTCTCAGGGAAAAACCTGCAACTCCTCCTTCCGATGAGCCTTACGAAAGGTTCGATTTCTTTCCCGGACTGAAGCATATCTTCAAGCTCAGGGATATGTGGATAATAGTCCTGTTATTTACAATAGGCCTTGGAATATTCAACGCCGTAAACTCAATGATCGATTCAATTGCAGATTATCTAGGCATAGATGATTCCAATGGGATGCTCGGTGGCATGATGCTTATCGGAGGCATAATCGGCGCCGTAATAATTCCTGTACTGTCCGATGTTTACAAAAGAAGAAAACTATTCCTTGTGATCTGCGTCGTCGGAATGGTGCCAGGGATCGCGGGCATTGTATTTGCTCCGCATCTGACCGGAGGTTTTGGTGTCAATCCCGGTACTGCCCATACAGTTGCACTGGTCTCTTCATTTATATTGGGCTTCTTTGTAATGAGCGCAGGACCTATAGGTTTTCAGTATGCTGCAGAGGTATCTGCTCCTGCTCATGAATCTACCTCACAGGGACTTCTTTTATGGGTCGGACAGCTCAGCGGCATGATCATGGTGACGGGAATGAGCATGTATAATAAAGCCCTCTTGCCTGCTTTCATGGTTTCATTTGTGGTATTAATAAGCATTGCCGCCATACTTATATTCTTCATAAAGGAGTCAGCCCTGATTAAGGCTTCAAGGGACGAAAAAGATCAGGGATAGATTGCGGTCGGAACTTTTAACATTCCATACTGTCGCAAATCTGCAATTTATAGAATAACTATCTAATCCGGTCGAAATA
>JALONV010000140.1 GCA_025454755.1 Bacteroidales bacterium
AGAGTTCCGGTCTTGTCGGAGCAGATCACAGTTGCGCTTCCAAGAGTTTCAACTGAAGGAAGCGTGCGGATTATTGCATTTCGCTTCACCATTCGCTGGACTCCGATAGCCAGAACAATAGTAGAAACAGCAGGCAATCCTTCAGGTATTGCAGCCACTGCGAGGCTCACCGCCGTCATGAACATGCTTAATACAGAATTACCATAAAGAACTCCAACGAGGAATATCAGCGCGCAAATAATCAACGCGGCGGTGCCAAGCAACTTGCCAAGCTGACCCAGACGGCGGCTCATGGGTGTTTCAGTCTCCTCGGTCTGTTGAAGCAGATCTGCAATTTTGCCCACTTCAGTCTGCATGCCGGTTCCAACAACGACACCACGGCCACGGCCGTAAGTGACCATTCCGGTTGAGAAGGCCATATTGATGCGGTCACCCAGTGATACTTCATTACCTTTAAGGGGTTCTGTAAATTTATCCACAGGAACAGATTCTCCTGTGAGCGAAGATTCCTGGATTTTAAGATTGACAGCCTCGATGAGTCTGAGATCAGCAGGGATAATTGCGCCTGTCTCAAGGATAACAATATCTCCGGGGACAAGATCTTTGGTGTGGATCTCTGAAATAGCCCCGTCGCGCTGTACTTTTGTTATGGGTGCAGCCAGATTCTTCAATGCTTCCAGGGAAGATTCTGCTTTCCGTTCCTGGATGGCGCCTATTAATGCATTAACCAGAAGTATGCCAAGGATAACAAAAGTATCCAGGAGCCCTTCTCCTTCATATACGCCGACCACTCCTGATATGATGGCGGCGATTAATAATACTATGATCATAAAACTCTTAAACTGAGCCAGGAACATCTGAAAAAAAGTTTTCTTCCGTTTTGTTGTAAGTAGATTGTATCCGTATTCTTCCAGTCTCCTTGTTGCTTCCTCCCTGGTGAGTCCTGATGTCGCTGAGCTCTTAAGACTGGCTAAAATGTCATCAATACTCCTGTTATAGAAATTTGCCATTTATTTAGTTTTCTCGAATTTATTTGACTGATTAATTTGGTGCAAATATAATATTCTTAATGCTGATCCGCATGCTGCCACCAGATAGCCGTTCCGACGACACCAGATATAGAGGTAATTCCAAGAATTATATAACTTATCACTTCTGGTTTGGGGCTGAAAGGACCTGCTACTCCGCTGCAAAGACCGGGAACAGCCCATGGGAAATAAGGAGTGATCCCCGGCATTCCGAGAAAGACGAACTGAGTTGATATCAGGATCAGAACAGATAAACCAACCGGAAGCAGGTACCCCCTGCTGATACAGGTAATTAACGTGATGACCGGGAAAAGCACTATTGTCAGAATTGCACTTAGAAGATATGCCTGAGATTTTTGTATGAAGAGGTCCCTTGTCCATCCGTCAAGATGAATGATCAGTCCCGACACAATTCCTAAACCATATAAAAGGAAAAGGAGAAAAAGGCTCCAGATAAATACAATGGAGAATTTGGCAAGAACGATGTTCATCCTTGATACCGGCAATGCAAGAAGATCTTTGATTGTACGGTCCGAATATTCTCTTCCGAAAACCCAGATTGTCACAATTGCCGGCCCAATACTTCCGACAGTTAATACCATCTGCAATAAAAGCCAGAAAAAGGTGGCCCAGTTTGGATTGCTTATCATCGAAGCTTTCATGCTCAGCACTTCCGATTTTCCGGTAATTTCGGGATGTTTCGCAGCCAGCATCAGGAATCCAAGCATGACAGCAATAAATCCGAAGAAGATGAAAGTGCCCCATAGCATTTTTGACTTCAGGGCTTTGATCATTTCAACATAAAATGCCGTGATGAATCCTTTCATTTTTCACCTCCCTTCATGTTTATTACTCTCAGGAAGAATGCCTCAAGATCTTCTTCCTCGACTTTTAAAAGACAGGGAGGAAGACCGGACTGAACCAGCAGTGTTGCTATTTTTTCCGGTTTTGATATTGCATCCGGATCACGGATTTCAATAATACCTTCATCAGTGATATTTGAAGGAATACCATTTTCTCCAAGTTTTTTAGCGGTACTCTCCATATCATGGGTTTGTATATGAAGAGAGACTTTCCTCAGATTCACCATCTCATCGACTGAAGATTCGTGCACGAGCTTTCCGTCATGAATTATTCCGATCCGCGTTGCAAATCTTGATATCTCTCCAAGGATATGACTTGAAATAAAAACAGTAACACCTTCATTGCCTGCAAGATCCTTAAGGAGTTCCCGGATCTCAACAATGCCAGCAGGGTCAAGACCATTTGCAGGTTCATCAAGAATTAGAATATCAGGGTTATGGATTAAAGCTTTGGCAAGGCCCAGGCGCTGCGAATTCCCAAGTGACAGGTTTTTAGCTTTAACCTCTTCATAAGCATTAAGCTTCAGGAGGCTGATGACATTATTAACGGATTTTACGTCATCTATGAACCTGAGCCGCCTGACAATCTCAAGATTCTCCCTGACTGTCAGATCGGGATAAGAATAAGGCACCTCAACCAGATAACCAACGTTCCTCCACATTTGAGGATTTCCTGCATTAACTTTTTTACAGTTCAGGAATGCATTTCCTGAAGTAGGGCTTATCATTCCAAGGAGCATCCTGATTGTCGTTGTCTTTCCGGCTCCATTCAGCCCGAGGAATCCATAAATTTCTCCCTTTTGAACATTGATGGAGACATTATCGACAGCCTTAAGTCTGCCATAATGTTTTGATATCTTTTCTGTCTGAATAACTGGTTGCATCAGGTTTGTTCTAAAATGATAAGTCCTCCTTAAAGATATAGCTTTTTCCTTTTTCAGTAGTTTTCATCTCAGCTCTTTCGGCCTGGTGAACCAGATCTTTAATTCGTTATCAACATTCTGCCCTATGACCGAATGATTACCTTTTAAAATAAAAATCATTACAGAAGCAAACAGGAAAAAATAATTTGATTTCATCGACGAAATATTAAAATGTAAAATTATAAAAATAGGGGTATGCCATGGCATGTCCCTATTTTATTCAGACCGGACAGAAATATTTATTTCTTCAGCAGGTCGCGGATCTCTGAAAGGAGTGTCTCTTCTTTTGTAGGAGCCTGCGGTGCAGGCGGAGCTGCAGGAACCTCTGCCTTTTTCCTCTGGGCAGCATTGATTGCCTTTATTACAAGAAAAACTGCAAGAGCGACGATGAGGAAGTCGAAGCACACCTGGATGAAATTCCCGTAATTCCACCAGACCTGTTTGTCAGCAAGAGGATTGATGTCCAGTTTCAGGTCAGTGAAAGTCACACCGCCGATGAGCATTCCAAGAGGCGGCATAATGATGTCGCTCACAAGTGAGGATACTATCTTGCCGAAGGCAGCGCCGATTATTATACCGACTGCCATATCGACAACATTGCCTTTCATTGCGAAGGCTTTGAATTCATCGAGCATTTTCATAGTCAGAGGATATTGATTTATAAATTCAATGACCAAGAGATGTTTATTTCTTTACATCTTTAATTTCAGCCCTTGCAGCATTCCTTTTTACGGAATCAATTCCGTTATTACAGCTAGTTTCGCTTCTGTAGTTCTGGCTTATTCCGATTATTTCATTATTGCCTGCTGTTACGGCAAAACGGAACATCCTGCCCGGAGTCTGCGACTTGGCAACTCTCTTCGGATCCTTTGTATTTTTCTTTACGGAATTGATTCCGTTAATGCATGCAGTTCTGGATGAATAAGGTTCGCTGCTGAGAATAATCTGTCCATTATCTGCTTTCAGACGAAAACGGAATTCATTTTTCTTGCCGCTCTGGTAAACTTCAAACTTTGCCATTCTT
>JALONV010000066.1 GCA_025454755.1 Bacteroidales bacterium
AAGAAGGGTAAAACAAGCAAGGTAGATATAGTTATATACCGGTATCCTGAAAAGGTTATGGGCAACTGAATAGAAATTTTCAGGATTACCCTCTACAAGGCCAAGCTTGATAAAATAGAAATTGAAGAAATGTAGTACAAGGAATGTCAGTATCGATGCACCGGTCCAGATCATGAACTTTGAGAAAAATGTTGTCTCCGATCTGTTTCCTCCTGCATAGCCCACAGGCCTGGAGAGCCAGTTCTGAATCTGCAGAAAGACTCCGTAGCATACATGTATCAGAATTGCTGCGAACAGAACTGCCTCGATTATTTTGATCAAAGGAAAGGATGCCATAAAATGCGCGGCCTTATTAAAAGGTTCAGGGTCGTTTTTAAGAAGCATCAGGTTGATGACCAGATGGACCGGCAGGAACAGGAGAAGAAAGAGCCCCGCCAAAGCCATTACAAATTTTTTTGAGATTGATGAAAATAGAACCTTATTCATTGTATATGGATTGTTTACGATTATTTTTCTGTTTTTAAGGCTTTTCATAAAATTAAAACTATTTAACAATAATAACAATGAACTATTCCCATTCAGCTAAAATTAATCCGGTTAACTTTGCAGAAAATAACACCAATGAACAGATTCTTTATATATAATTCAGGCAGGATTCATTATACAGATCAGGGGAAAGGCTCTCCCATAGTGCTTATCCATGGATACCTTGAAACTTCAGAAATATGGAGCAGTTTCGCAAAAAAACTAGCAGGAAATTTCAGGGTCATTACTGTAGATTTGCCCGGGCATGGCAGATCAGATATGTATGATGCTGTTTATACAATGAATTATATGGCAACATGCATATCAAAGCTTCTTGAACATCTTGAGCTGAGGAAAGCCTTTGTTACAGGACATTCGCTTGGGGGTTATATAACGCTGGCATTTGCAGAGCTGTATCCCGAGATGTTGTCGGGTTATTGTTTAATGCATTCCCAGCCATTTTCAGACGATGCCGATAAAATTGAGAAAAGAAATGCGGAAATAGATCTTGTTAAAGATGGGAAAAAAGACACATTCATCCCGGGCAATATCACAAAATTGTATGCCACAGCCAATCTTCAAAAATTTTCTGAAGCTCTGCTACGCTCCAGAGAAATTGCTTTAAAAATCCCGGGGGAGACGATTATCAGTGTTCTTAAAGGCATGATTGCCAGGCCTTCGAGAGTATCAGTTATGGAATCAGGCCGGATTCCGTGCCTATGGATCCTGGGTGCGTTCGACAACCTGATAAACTGCGAAGCAATACAGGCAAAAGTCAAACTGCCTGAGAATGCTGAAATTATTATCCTGAAAAATTCAGGACATATGGGATTTATCGAGGAGGAGGATCTGTCGGTAAAGGTCATTGCAGGCTTTGTAAAGAAGCTTAAGTAGGTTTCCTTAGCTTCATACACTCACCCCCTTGCCGTTACGCTCTCTGGTATTAAAAACCCCACCCAATTTCACTGGGGGTGTAGAAAAAGCATGAAATCCAATAACCGCAAAGGACGCTAAGATATTACGCAAAGAACGCAAAGATCTGATGAATAACAATATACCTTTGCGCCCTTTGCAAAAACTTTGTGCTCTTTGCGGTTTAAATAAACTTTTTCTACACCCCGCAGATGGATGGAGGGTTAAGAAATAAAAAGGTCATTTTTTCAGATACTCTATCGCATACTTCAATGTCGTATCTATCTCTTCCCAGATAGGATAGAATCCTTTATAGTCCAGTATGTTACGAGCGATATAAGCTTTTATCTGCGTATGGATTACTGAACCGGAGACTTTCAATCCATCCTTATCAGGTTTTACGTTATTGCCGGAAGTATAACGTATAAACTGATCCAGCAAACCCTGCCTGTCAAGGAATTTTTCAAATTCGTCAGCCTCAGGATATTTTTTAAGAGACTCTCTGTTTTTCTCTGTGTAACTGAGGGCAAAGGGATAAATAAATGGTCTTATCTTAAAGTAATACTCTGAAAAGCCGGATGTGTCGGCCGGAACAAATATATCAGGCATTATTCCGCCTCCGCCATATACCGTTCTTCCTCCGATAGTTGTGTATTTAAGGGAATCGGCAAAATGAATACTGTCGGGAACTTCGTACTCATGATTCTGGAATCTTATATTAAGGTCATCATAGTATTCATCAAAATCCTCGTTGTAGGGCTTCTGGATTGATCTTCCGGATGGAGTATAATAACGTGCTATAGTAAGCCTCATGCCTGATCCGTCAGGAAAAGTTACGGGCTCCTGTACCAATCCTTTGCCGAAAGAACGTCTTCCTATAATTGTTCCGCGATCGTTATCCTGGATGGCGCCTGCAAGAATCTCACTTGCAGAGGCGCTCTGTTCATCAATAAGAATTATCAGGTCGACTGTCTCAAATTCTCCGCTTCCGTTTGCCCTTGCTTCGTTTCGCAGCTGTATGCGGCCTTTGGTATAGACAATGAGCTGACCCTTTTTCAGAAATTCATTTGCAATCTGGATTGCTGCATCCATGACTCCTCCCGAATTACCTCTGAGGTCAATGATCAGCTTTGTCATTCCCTTCCCTTTTAGCTCCCTGAGTCCGGTCATAAATTCATCGTATGTCGATTCTGCAAAATTGTTTATTAAAATGAAGCCGGTGTTTTCATTTATCATGTAAGCAACATATACACTGGTTATCGGTATCTTATCACGCCTGATGCTGAATGATAACAGCTCAGGAAACCTCTTTCGGAGGACCTTTACTTTTACAACAGTTCCTCTGGGACCCTTTAGCATTCCCATTACATCTTCATCGCTTATACCCCTGCCAGCAACAAGCGAATCGTTAACATAGAGGATCTTGTCGCCTGCCTGAAGCCCGACTTTTTCCGAAGGACCTCCGTTAATGGTACTTATAACCAGTATTGTGTCGGTAAGCATATTGAAGGCAATGCCTATCCCCTCAAAATTTCCCTGAATGGATTCATTTGCGCGTTTGAGCTCTCTGGCAGGAATATAAATTGAATGTGGATCAAGCTTCTTAAGAATTGCAGGTATAGCGGTCTCCACAAGTTCATTGCGGTTTACGGGATCGACATAATCAGATTCAATCCTGTTAAGCACAGAATTTATTTTATCGCTCTTCTGGATAAAACCGAAATTCTGAGGAGTATCGCTTTTCCTGGGAAGATAGATCCCGATAAGAATACCGGTAACAAGCGAAAAAGCTGCCAGCAAAGGCAGGAATACAGTTTTTCTTGAATTATTGTTGCTCATAAATGTCGTTTTCAGGATCGATGTAAACAAGTTCTACTCCGGCCCTCCTGAGCAGGACAAGCCCGTCTGTTATCCGGTACCTGTTGCAATAGACAACTCTCCTAATACCCGACTGAATTATAAGCTTTGCACATTCCATGCAGGGTGAGGTGGTAACATAAAGTGTCGAATTATCGCTTGAGTTATTCGACTTGGCAACCTTGGTTATTGCATTGGCTTCAGCGTGCAGGACATAAGGCTTTGTCAGATTGTTTTCATCTTCACACACATTTTCGAAGCCTGCAGGTGTACCGTTGTAACCATCGGAAATGATCATCTTGCCTTTGACTATCAGCGCACCCACCTGTCTCCGTTTGCAATATGAATTCTGTGCCCAGATAAGCGCCATCTCAAGATACCGCCTGTCAAAAGCCATTTGCTTTTCGCCATAAGGTTTAATAGAATTGTCGCCCGCCATATTAATCATAAAGAGCCCAAAGTTAAAAATAATCCTTGAACCTCATCTTATTAAATGCGGACTCCGATTACCACGATGTCATCAACCTGACTCATATCACCTTTCCACTCATCGAATCTCCTGATAATAATCTCTTTTTGATCCGGCATGGGCTTGTCACAGATTTTTGACAGAAGTTCCTTGAATTGTTTGGATTTGAATTTCTTGCCTTCCGGTCCGCCGAACTGGTCTTCATATCCGTCGGAAAAGAAATAAAATAAGTCACCCTTTTCAATAGTTATCTCATGCAGGGAAAAATCTTTCATGTTATCAAAAATGGCAATCGGCATCCTGTCGGCGCGGTATTCTGACAAATTTCCTTTTCTGATCATTATCAATGGATTATAAGCTCCGGCATAATGGAGTTTTCCGGCGTTTTCATCAATGCTGATGACAACAATATCCATTCCATCTTTGGCTTCCCCTGAAATTCCCTGCTGCTGAAGCGCGTCAATGACTTTTCTTCTTAATTTGTTCAGGATTATTTCCGGACGGGCAATGCGATCCTTGTTTACTATTTCATCCAGGAAAGCAACACCCAGCATGCTCATAAATGCTCCGGGTACTCCATGTCCCGTGCAGTCGGCAGCTGAGATTATCAGCTTGTCATCTATCCTGCTCACCCAGTAGAAATCACCGCTGACGATGTCGCGAGGTCTGAAAAATACGAAACTTTCAGGGACCAGCCTTGTAAACTCCTGGTCGGCAGGCAATACCGCATTCTGAATACGGCTTGCATAGCGTATGCTATCCTCAATCTCATTTTTCTGATGCTCGAGGATGTCTCTCTGGAGGACTACTTCAGCAGTCCTTTCCCTGACAATTCCTTCAAGTCTGATGTTTTCACGCTTGAGGCGCATAGTATAAAGCCTTATGATCAGCCATATAAAACCTATGGCAGTCAGTAAATATAGAATATATGATACCGTGGTTCTGTACCAGGGAGGTGAAACTGAGAAACTGTAATGTGCCTCCTCGCTTATATGCCCATAAACATTTTTTGCCCTGACATGAAAAGTATACTCGCCTTCGTGGAGATTTGTATATTCCTGGTAATATTTATGCTCCCATGGTGTCCATTCATTGTCGTAACCTTCGAGCCGGCAGGAGAACAAAGTCTTATCCGGATTCTCATAAAAAGCGGCAGCGAAATCGAACCTCAGTGAATTGTTCCTGAATTTCAGTTCAGGTTTTAGAAAATCCGGCTGAACATCAGACGGTATTATCCCTGAAATGTCCTGTGTAAAAAACATTCCCCCATGAATCACTGAATCAGTGCGAATTGTCAGCACTTTTCTTATTATAGTCTTATAAGTGGCAGAGTAATTCTTTCCGGAATTAATATCATACCGGATCAGGCCATCGGTGGTGCCGAACCAGCAAATTCCATGACTATCAGGATAAATAGTGGTTATTTTTCCGGCATCAATGCCCATAAAGGGAGTGTTGATTAACTTATTGTAATCGCTTTTATTTATGTAACCCAGCTGATTATCAGCGCAAATCCATATCCTCTCCGGACAGTCGACCTGTAATGAGACTGATCTTCCCATTGTATCTGCCGAAATATTAAATGATGAAAAATATCCTCTCAGGAAATCAGGATCATTTTTAAGAGAATCAGGAAGTGTTTCCCTGACGACATTCTCGGGGGTGAACCTGTACAATCCGTCAATGGTTCCGAAAATGATTTCCTTTTCATGGCTGAATGGTACCACGGGTCCGGCTGCAAGACCGTCAGCGAAATTGTAATGGTCTGTTTTACAGCTCAGATCTTTATAAAAAACAAGTCTCAGAGTTCCGTCATACCTGGTTCCAATCCAGATTTCGCAGGAATCTGAACTGCCGGGATTCTTTTCTGTGATGGCAATTATATCCAAACCAATCTCCTGAGGCAGTGTTATCTTTTTAAAAAATCTTCCTGTAGTGAAAACAGACAGACCTCCGGATCCTCCGGAAAAAAGCAATTTCATTGAAGGAGAATAGCATAAGCTGAAAGATTCACCGGGATCCTTCAACTCGGTTTTGTTCCCATTTATTGTAATCAGGCCGCCGTCAGTTCCGGCAAAAAATGATCCGTCAGCTTCAAGAAGGCTTCTTACAGGATAAGGAAGATTAATGGCTTCAGAGAAAACTGATCCGGATGATGATGCATTATTCTGAATAAAAAGCCCGGAAGTTGTTCCGACATATAAAAATCCATTATGCCTTAAGACAGCATTTACAGAACCCTTTAATCCCGACTTCTCGTCATAGAACGATATTGGGGAACTGTATTCTATTTTACTTATACCATTATTCAGGGCAAGCCACAGGTTTTTATCCTTATCGGTAATGACCTGCTTTATGTCATTATCTGCCAGCCCGTAATTTCTGTTTATTACAGAAACAATATTCCCCTTGTTGTCGATAACAATGATTCCGTTATTCAAAGTGCTGAGAGCAATCAGGGATCCTGGCAAAACAGATCCGCCGGTAATGAAAGATTCATCAATCAATTTCTGATCACTGAGAATAAAGGGACGGAATTTTTCAGAAGTTTGTTCCGGGTTGAAGAGCCAGAAACCGATTTCCCTTGTTCCGATAAGAATTTCACTTCCGCCATCTCCGAAGGGGAGCATCATAAAAATACCAGTCGAAGCAAATCTGTCTCCTCCTTCCACCGGAATAAGCTTCCTGTCCTTATACTCCATCAATCCTGTTTCCCGTTGCCTGACGTAAAGAACATTATTAACAGCAAAGGATGTATGGAATGAAGTAGAAGGATTTACAACGCTTACCGCGCCATTTTTATAGATAAACAGCTTTTCTTCAGACTGAAAAGCAACGCCATCCCCTGTGATATTAAGATACCTGATGTTCGAAAAATTCAAATCTTCGATATCCAGGGAATCTGATATTGAACAATATCTAAGCCCTGCCTCCTGGTCAGGAATAAAATATCCAAACTCATTCTGTGACCCTGCATATATTATTCCTGAGGAATCAATGCCAAGCGACAGAATCATTGTTTCCTTGTTTATCGGATATGAATTCCATGCATGACCATCAAATTCAAGCAGTTTAAAGCTGTTGGCAAAATAGAGAATTCCACGCTGGTCCTGAACTATTGCCCAGTTCTGCGGGTGAAACTCCCTTCCATACTCTTTTGTGGTGAAGTTGGTGACCGGATAGATTACTTCCTGCGACTCAGCCGCGGAAGAAATGAAAAGAAAAAAGAAGCAAACCGGGAAGAAATATCTCATATTACCGGCAGACAAGTATTATTTTAGAAGGACAAGGCCGAAGTTCTGATCGAGCCAGGAAAGAAGGTTCTGCTGATATACTTTGCCGTACAACTCGTTTATATAAGCATTTACCTCCCCGACTTGTTCTTTTACTGAACGCTCTTTCATAGTGTCGAGGATGATCTTCACTTCTTCCTTAAGCTGTTTTGTGTCAGGGAATATAAGGTTGAATTCATTTATCTGGATCGATTTATCACCATTTCGGTAAAAAAGCCTGATAGCTGTATTATCCGGTCTCGGAATTGGTTTGCCATCAATGGTATACAGGCTTTTCTTATCAATTATAAGGGTATCGTAGGAGTACTCAAGCTTCTTATTTATTTCTTCACCTTTAAATGTATACCTGAGGAAGAAGAAATTATCATTGTCCATTGGGAAATTCATTTCATCAAGTACAATCTCCGATCTGTCCAGGACAACATATTTCCCCGAGAAATGATTCTGCAGATCTATCAGGTTTGCCAGCGATCCGCCCCTGGTGCTTACATTATACATTGCCGGCAGATAATTTGAACGCGCATCAGAAATGTCATGGTTTTTGCTGGTAAGTATCATCCTGCCTTTCTGGGCATTAATGACTGCTGCAGAAGCATCATCGGTCCCGAAAACAAGAGTCTCCTTTTCAGAAAAAACAGTACCCGTCTGAAGTGAAACATTATTTGTCTTCATAATTATTGATCCGCTCACTTTGATGACCTTGAAATCTTCCTGTCCGGAAGAACAAAGTGAAAAGACAAACAAAAGAACCAGACTTGAAATAAATGCTCTCATTATATTAAAGTTTAGACCTTTTAACAAGAATAATCAAATAGCATGCCTTTCTTTTCAGATTTCGATCCACCAAATTACTAATTTTATTTTTCATTACATAATCTGTTAGGATTTAAGCCTTTGTACCATTGTGCCGTTGCACCATTGCACCATTTAATAAATACTGATAATATTTATTATTTATTAACGTTATTTATTCGTGCAATTTATATTTTTGCACCAGTCTTTACAGATATTGAGGCGGAAGGGAATTTTAAATGTGTGATAATAAATTAATTATGATGAAAAAGATTTTTGCGGTTTTTACAGCTATAGCACTTTTCCTGAACCTGGCGGCTCAGGAAAAATTCAAAGATGCACGTGACGGGAATACCTATAAGACAATCACAATTGCAGGGATGACATGGATGGCTGAGAATCTAAAATACATTGCAGAAGGAAGCGGGGCTTTTTATTTTGATAATGATCCCAACAATCTGAATACATACGGAGTGCTATATGAATGGCAAACAGCGGTCAGGGCTTGTCCTGACGGATGGCATCTTCCATCGGGGGCTGACTTCCGTAAGCTGATAGACAATTCTGAAATAGCTGATACAAGGGGCAAGAAGAAAGCAGGGCCGGCTTCACCGGAGTTCCAGCTTGCCGGCATGAAGAATTATGAAGGTGTATTTACCGAAATGGATGAAAGCGGATATTACTGGACATCCACAGAATATGATCAGAATGAGGCTGAGTTTTTCAGCTATGTTATTCTGAACGGCAAATCCATAGTCGATATCTCCAGGAAAGAAGACATGCCTGATATTCACGGTGCGGAAAAAACCAATAAGTATTCCGTGCGCTGCGTGAAAAATGACAAATAATACTTTTGCCGAAAAGATAATCTCTTTCTGCAGGGAGCTCGATTTCGTTGGAAAGCTGCCTCCCGGAATAAAAATCATGAATCCCTTCCGCAACAATCCGGAAGTTATTCCTGCAATCATCCAATTCTATGACAGGTATTACAGCGACAATAACAGCCGTCACATGATTATTGGAATAAATCCCGGCAGGTTTGGCGCCGGGGTGACAGGCATTCCATTTACCGACACAATCAGACTTAAGGAAAAATGCGGCATTGAGATACCCGGACTGAGGTCCTTTGAAACATCATCGGTATTTGTTTACGAGATGATCGACCGCTATGGCGGCCCGGAACAATTCTATAACAATTTTTATATTACTTCAGTAAGCCCCCTGGGGTTTACTTCCACCGGAAAAGGCGGGAAAGAACTGAACTACAATTATTACGACAGCAAAGAGCTTATTGAATCAATAATGGGCTTTGCCGGTGAATCACTCTGGAAGCAGATCGGATTCGGGATTGAAAGAAATGTCGGATTCTGTCTTGGAACCGGTAAAAATTTCAGATTTCTTTCACAACTTAACAACATCCATCGCTTCTTTGACCGCATCGAACCTCTCGAACACCCGAGATACATTATGCAATACAGGTCAAAGTCGAAGGAGAGCTATATTGAGAACTACATTAAGAGTTTACGGAGTGTGAAGCCGGGAGATTTCTCGTCCCGTTGACACGGGACTCGAAATGACATTGGAATATGAGGCAAAAGAGGGTCTCTAAAAAGTCATTTTAACCGCAGAGTGCGCTAAGCCCGCCTTCGCCTACGCTTCGGCGGGTAAATCAGCGCAAAGGACGCAAAGTTAAGAGGCAGATAAATAACACTTTGCGATCTTCGCGTAAAATCTCTGCGACCTTTGCGGTTATTGGATTTATTCTTATAAGACAGCCCCGGTCCCTTCCAGGGAAAATGTCATTCCGAACGAAGCGAAGCGCAGTGAGGAATCTCCTTAACATGACACAATTTATATTTTCAGTGCGAACAATTCCCATTTCAGGAATAGGAATGAGTAATACCTTTTCAAATCACTGTCTTTCTCAATATTGAATTTTTCAAAGTGAAAAAGTATTCGTATATTTACTAATTACGTGTCTAAGCTAATTAATGGTAAGTAAAGATGGCTCCACCAAAAAAAGAACAATTTTCAAAAGACGACATCAGGCTGGCAAGATATGCTAAAGCCCTGTCCCACCCGGCCAGAATAGCAATATTACGGCACCTGGCATCGCTTGAGACATGTTGTTTCAATGAGATCTCTAAAGAATTGCCGCTTGCTGATTCGACAGTATCGCAGCACATGACCGAGCTTAAAAATGCCGGACTTATCCAGGGTAGTTTCGAACCTCCAAAGGTTCAATATTGCATTAACTACGATAACTGGAGAGCGGCAAGAAAATGCCTCAGGGAGTTTACAAAAATGAAAGTTGCGAAAAACGAAAAATGACAAAAGGTTTTTTTGCACATGGTGTTTTAAACCTGACTCCGAAGGAAAGCTATGAATTAAGCCTGGAAGGAGCTGTCATTATTGATGTCAGGGAATCTTATGTGAGCGATTTCAAAATGTTCAATGTAGAGAACCTGATTTATGCTCCCTTCAGTGAATTGAAAAATAATTTTCAGAATCTGCCGGCTGACAGGACATTAATATTTGCAGATGCAGTTGGATTAAAAAGCCGTGAGGCTGTCCTCTTCTTGAAAGAACTTGGTTATGATAATGTTGCGAATATGGCAGGAGGTATCGTTGACTGGGAAAGAAACGGATTGCCTTTGACAACTGATGTCAATGCCCGGCTGTCAGGGTCATGCATGTGCCAGCTTAAAGCCCGGGAGGGGAGAGCGCGAGAGGGCGTGAGGGGGAGACAAGAAAAGAAGTGACACATTTCCGCACTAAAGGAAGAATGTGGGTCCAGGAATTATATCTTTCAATCTACATAAGCATATGAGAAAAGGGAATCTGTATTTAATGTTGTTTCTGGTTTTTGCCGGGTTGCTCATAACCGGAATATGGGGAATATTTTCAGATAAGAGCATACCTGATATTCCTGACAGGAAACTGACCACTCAATCAGGAGTCTGTCCTCCGTTTTTTCTTTATGATGAGAACGGGAATGTTATAGATCCCGTGCATGATGTAAATGCCGAAAATCCTTATTCACCAGAGCAGACATGTGGCAAGTGTCATGATTATAACAAAATAACGAAGGGATTCCATTTCCAGCAGGGAAAAGATGAGCAGGCGTCAGGAGTATTAGCAGAAAGGTATCAATGGGTATCTTCTCCTGGTCTATATGGAGGTAACTGGTGTTCTCCGGCACCCCTTTACAATTATCTGTCCGATAAATCCAATACATCTGCAAAAGAAATGGATATGACATCTTTCACATTTATAACCAATGGCTGTGCAACATGTCATCCCGGTGGCGGTCCACTGGAATATGACAGGGAAGGATTCCGTTACGACAAGCACATGGATTCACTTGGTTATACCGCGGGAGGGACAAATAATTTTGACGGCGATTACTACCAGGCACACTGGAACCGTTCAGGTGTAATAGAAGCTGACTGCAATCTCTGTCATCTTCCTGAATATGATTACAAAACCAGAAATGAACACCTGGCAAAATTCAATTTCAGATGGATGGCAACTGTTGGTTCAGGATTGGCTGCCGTAGAGGGTTCAATAAAAGATACTGTTGATGTTAAGGTAAAATATAACCTGACTAAGTTTGGAGCTGACGGTAAAGTTTCAATGCACCTTGTGAGGGAACCAAGAAATGAAACCTGTCTGAATTGTCATTCAAAACCACAATGGAAGAAACGAGGAGCTTCCTTCACCGAGTTCACAGATGTTCATATTGCAAAGGGACTTAAATGTGTTGACTGCCATGTTGCAGGTTCAATGGCTTCTGATCCAAGGATAAAAGGAAAAGAAGTACATCAGTTCGGTAAAGGGGATGATCCTTCAGGATGGGTAAGGAATGACCTGGATAATACAGTGCGTACATGCAAGGATTGCCATCTCACTGGTTATCTGAATGCGCCGATTGCAAAGCATACATGGCTGCCGGACCTTCATCTTGATAAGCTCTCCTGCCAGGCTTGCCACATACCTACAAGAAAAGTAAAATCAGCTCTGGTTCAGGTGAGCGATGTCTATAATCCCGGAACAAAGATCGCTCCGCCGGCAAAATATGTCTGGACATTCTACGACCAGAACATGAATTACTGGAACCATTACGGTGAACTGGCAATGTTCACTGCAAAAGACCAGCCATCAGATCCTTTCGTACCTGAGTTTGCTAAGTATAAAGGACAAATTTTCCCTGTAAATGCAGTCCACAGTGCATGGCCAGGCATTTATACAGAGGGGAAGAAAGGTCTCGATCAACCTAAAATGAAAGATATTTACGGCATGTGGATGAGCCACAGGAAGGATAAAACAAAGTATCCTGAACTTTCAAAAATCACCGATAATAATTCTGATACCATCCCTGAAGTTAACACACCTGAAGAAATTGATGCATTTATTAATTCCGTAACTGCATGCCTGACAGATGTGGGCTATGACCTGTCCGGGAGAAAAGTTGTCTGGGTAAATAACGACAGGATGTATCTGAATGGAAAGAATTTTACAACTCTTGAAAAGGAAAAATGGGAATCCTCGCCTTATGCATCAGTTTACAAATACAGTCATGATGTATTTCCTGCAAAAGCAGGGCTGGGAACCAATGGCTGTACCGACTGTCATTCTTTTAAATCGGATCTGTTTTATGCACAGGTGGTAAAATATCCGTTTGGCGAGGATGCTGATCCGGTGATGGAGCCCCAGTATAAGAAGCTCAATATGAGCGGATTCATGGTGGGGTTTTCGGCATTCAGGGAACAGGTTGTAAAACCATTTGAGTACCCGGCAATGATTTTCCTTCTCCTGACCATTTTATTATCAGTTGTATGTTATGTTAACAGAAAGCAGAACTTTTTCCCTGTCAGATCAAAGCATCTTATTATAATTTACGGGTTGCTTATTGCAGGGCTTGCTCTTGTCTTTATAAAACCAGATGTGAACAGCTATGTCCTGCCGGACCGGTTGACACTTGATTCAAATCATTTCATTATAACAATTCTTGCATTAATTGCCGGAGCTTTTA
>JALONV010000141.1 GCA_025454755.1 Bacteroidales bacterium
AAACGCTTCTGAAACCATTTTCTGGTTGAAAGCATTGTCTGGTATTGGTCAGCAGAAGCCTGGCGGCGACATGTGCTTCTTTCACCGCTGTTTACAGGTGCACCCCATCGGATCTCGATAGCGTCATTAGGATTATAAGCCATTTCAAAGGCTTCTTTTCTTTTTAATATATCGCCTACTGAAATCTTCTGTTCTGAACCATCCGTCCGTGTATAACTTATCAAAAGCTCCAGTGCTTTTCTTTCAAGCAGGGACAGAAGCCTCTTTTTAATCTCAGCAGAATCCGGATTTGAAATTTTATAATCCCTGGGCGATTGTGCAACTGCATCAGGAAAATCAAGAACTGCATCTATCGCTATCAGAAGCCTTAAATCGCGGTTGGGAGTAGAATAGTTCTCCCATAAACCTCCGGCCTGAAAAATACCCGTGGCACTGTGCGGCATTTCAATTACACTTCCCGGGTGCTTCTTCATGTACTCTTCGCCATTTGAAACGGACATGACTCGCACAAGCAATTGTTCATGAAGAGCATTGATAAGATCAGTCAGCTTTGCTTCAGGATCCAGGGGTTCCGGATTAATTATCCGCTCCATTGTGTTATAGAAAACATCCATTTTCATATCTCTCTGCTGAAGCGAAAATGGAATGAATCCTGAAGAAACCATCAGTTCATTGTTTGACATAGGTGATATTACTCCCGATTTAAACTGAATGGGACGAAAAACCTTAAAGCCGGGTTCTCCTATTACTTCAGATGTATTAAACAGAAAATTCCCCTTCCAGAAACGTTTTATCCCGATTGTCCCGTCAGGCTGAGCATCAACCGCCAGAAGCAATCCGGGCTTATCCCTTTTTTGTTTCACCCGGTCGATTATTACCAGTGTATGGCCATAAGGATCAGCATATACAGTGCCGGGACGGAGTGATGATGACTCAAGTGAGACAGGGTAATAATCGGAGTTTTCATTATCCAGTGAAGTTCTTGCCGAGCCAGAATGCACTCCATCCATCACTTTTCTGAGAAACGAATTGAATGCCTGTACCCTGTTAGTTATTGTACTCCGGGTTTCATTTGTTATCCATATTCCTGTTCCGGGATCATGGTTCAGAGAACCCCTGTCACAAACATGATATCCAAAAGGAAGTCCCATTTTCCAGGAAAAATAGGCTCTCAGGAAAAACGGATTATCAGCGCAATCGGGTTGCATGATAACCTTGTTCTTACTCTCAGGATCATCTTCCCCGAGAGAAAGGTAATTGAAAAGAAAATTGCAGTCCCGGTCCTGTGTCACTTCATGAAGCGACGGCCATGATGATTGTTCTGTGCTGCCATAAAACAATGAACTGAGCCATGCCGAATATATTTCCTCCGTTGCACTATCCCATCCGCGCAGGGTCTGCCAGATTTTATCAGTTTTTTCTGGTCTGCCTGCCTGCGATATCTCAAAATCCAGCTCTCCTGTTGTTTTCTTTCCGATAATTAATGAAGCTTTGTATCTGCCTTCAGGCAATCCGGAAAAATTTTCAAGCCGCCAATAAGACATTTCATGTACTGTTCTATTCTTCCCGGATTCTATAGTTCCTGACAAACCAGTGACAATAATTTTTGCATCAGAGATTTCTTTTCCGCCAACTGCAAGAATACGAAATTCATTACCCGGCCGAGGAACTTCAGGCAGGACAAGAAGTTCATTACCTGATTCAATAATATCAGCGCGTACTGCAATTGTGTCCTGAATCTCTGGAGAAATTGCGTTCCGGTTGTTTTCCTGGCGGTTGCCGCATGATATGGCAACATAAACTAAAACAGGAATAAACAGATATAAAACTGGAGTTCTTCCTGGCATCAGATCCTGATGATCAATTAATCAGCTCACAATTTAGCTATTATTTTCCGGCCAATAAAAAAGGGTGCTGATGAAAGCCACTAATCTTGCCCCCTGCCCCCTAAAGGGGGTTCTAACTTTATGTAGTAATAAAGTCCCCTTTAGGGGATTTAGGGGCACTAACAATAAAAAAGGGTGCTGATGAAAGCACCCTCAATTTCAACCTGTTAAGTTTATTTTCTAGAATTTCAGCGCAATACCGCCTGTAAGCCATGATATGCCATATCCCAGTTCTGCAAATACGGCAAGATTATTTGAAAAATAATACCTTGCTCCAATGAATTCAGAATGAGCCAGATGACCTTTATCAGGATCCAGTCCTACTGGTGTGCCAATTTCTTTATAGGTCGTAACATTCCAACCAATTAAGACACCTGCATATGTATCAAGCTTGTCAAGAAAAGGATAGTGAAAACTTCCCCTTGCCCCAATAACAATATCGGTATATTTATACCCATATGTCAGATATTCATATTTCCTGGAAGAAAAGCCGACGTAAGGGCCTACACCAACTGCCGCTTTTTTAAGTATACCGTCAACAATTCCGATATCCATCGAAGCAGATATCGGAGGAATAACCATATGATATCCGACAAGTAAATAAGGCATCCCAATACCCAGATTAAGAACTTTGGATCCTTTTAAAAAAGAAGGTTCCTGGGCATTAACCTGCGTTGCACCAAATATTACAATCGCTAACACTACAAGAATTTTTTTCATAACTTTTAATTTAATAGTTTATTAAGTAAAAACTTCAAATCTTATCTATTGTTCGATTAACGCAGAAAATTGCGGATAAGTATATTTTTCTGCTTCGCGAATTCAAGCAGCAAATTTAAAAATATTTTTAAACTTCCTTCACTTAATGAAAAATTAAAAACATCCCGGCAGCAAGGGCAGCCCCTGTCATTGGGCCTAAGATCGGCACCCATGAATATTTCCAGTCGCTGTCGCGCTTGCCATGAATCGGCAGAATGAAATGCATTATACGGGGACCAAGGTCGCGGGCCGGATTAATCGCATAACCGGTCGGTCCACCCAATGCCAGACCAATACCCAGCACAACAATAGCTACAGGCAATGCGTTCAGAGCCCCAAGCCCTTTATCAGGTACAGCCATGAAAAGCACTGCCAGTGCAAGCACATAAGTGCCGATGATTTCAGTGATCACATTGTACCAGTAGCTCCTTATGTTAGGCATAGTGCAGAAGACAGCGAGTTTTGAATCTGCATCATCAGTAGCATCAAAATGCTTTTTATATGCAAGCCAGGCAAGTCCTGATCCGAACATGGCCCCGAGGAGCTGTGCACTTATATATAAAGGCATCAGAGAGGCAGAGAATTTACCTGCAATAACAAGTGCGAGAGTAACGGCGGGATTGAGATGCGCTCCGCTTACATCGGCTGCAACAAGAACTCCTGTGAATACTCCGACCGCCCAGCCGAAAGATATGACGATCCATCCGCTGTTGTTTCCCTTGGTCTTCTTAAGAAGGACATTTGAGACCACGCCGCTTCCGAATACCATTATCATTGCTGTTCCGAAAAATTCTGCAAAAAACTGGTTCATTCCTATATAGAATAAAGTTTAAGGTTTAAGGTTTAAGGTTTAAAGTTACTGGTTGCTTGTTACTGGTTACTGGTTACTTGTTACTGGTTACTGGTTACTGGTTGCTTGTTTCTTTTGTCTTTTGTCTTTTGTCTTTTGTCTTTTGTCTTTTGTCTTTTATTCATTCTCCCCCTCACCCACTCTCGCCCTCTCTCCCTCTTATTATTTTGCCCACACTTCTGCTGCCTTTACGGCTCTGTGCCATCCGTCAACAAGTGGTTTGATCTCTTTTGGGCTCATCTTCGGGATAAATTTTCTGTCGATCTGCCACTGCTTTCTGATCTCTTTCAGATCT
>JALONV010000142.1 GCA_025454755.1 Bacteroidales bacterium
GATCAATTATGAAGGTATGGTAAAAGTATCTTCCCTTATCTTTGATATTGCCCATTATCTTGATTCACTGCCACAAAAACTTACATTCAGGGAAGCCGGGCCAAGAGAAGAAGAGAGCAGACCAATGCGCGGTAAAGGCGCTACACTCGGTATTATGCCCGATTTTAACGGAATCGAAAAGAACGGTCTCAGGACTGATATTGTTACTCCCGGAAAGCCTGCTGCCAATGCCGGAATGAAAAACGGCGATATCATCACCTCTATAAATGGCAAAACCATAGCCAATATCTACGACTATATGTCAAAGATGGGTGAACTGAAGACAGGACAGATAATCACTGTCGAATTTCTTCGTAATGGCAATAAAATGACATTGCTCATTCAATTATAGATTAAAAGAAATTTTAACCAGTACAGATATGAAAAAGCTTCTGCTTTGGTTTCTGGCATTTGTAATTACTGTTGCTGCAGCTTATTACCAGAGAAAGACAGGACCCACCTATCCGAAGCGCATAACCGTGGCTGTTAACGATTCAACCTATGAGCTCAGACTGGTACGGAGTCTTGGTCTCGATGAGCGCCCGGAAGTAAAGCTGAAGATAGAGGATACAACAGTTAAAGCCCTGCTCTGGTATAAACGGTTCAATACTTCTGACGAGTACAGCAGTACTCCTTTTTCATATAAAGTTTACCCCGTTCATTCTTTCATTATGAACAGGATCTTCAAAATAACTGAGGAAAAGGGGCTTTTTGCAGAGGTTCCCCAGCAACCTGCTGCAGGGAAGCTCCAGTACTATATTGAGATCACTGATTTGAAGGGTACCCGCACCCTGATGAAGGATACACCTGTTGTGATCCGTTTTAAAGGTGGGGTCCCCGGGCAGGTTCTGACACCTCATATATTAATTATGTTTCTTGCCATGCTCTTCTCGACAGCTTCCGGATTGCTTGCCCTGGCAGGAATACCTTCGTATAAAAAGTATGCAATATGGACACTTGTTCTTCTCACCATCGGAGGTATGATACTTGGTCCGGTTGTACAGAAATTTGCTTTCGGAGCTTTCTGGACAGGAGTGCCATTCGGATGGGATCTTACTGATAACAAGACACTTATTGCATTCATATTCTGGATACTGGCCGTTTTAATGAACCTGAAAAAGGATCGGCCGGTCTATACGATCGTGGCAGCTTTAATCCTTCTTTTTGTATATTCGGTGCCTCACAGTATGTTTGGTTCGGAGCTCGATTACAGCTCCGGTCAGGTAATCCAGGGCATAATTCTCGTTTTTTTCCTCAGAAAGAAAAAAAATTCATAAATTGAGTGCAGCATTAAAACAATACCCACGTCTTTCTATCAGAAAACTGAAAAAGAGTGGGTGCAGCAACTCATATTAGAACTAGTCTTTACACCACAAAGATGGCAAATGTAGAAGCGGCATTCAAAAACCTGCACCAGGATATTCTTGATGCATGTAAAGAGGGCGACCAAAAGGCACAGTTTCAGATCTACAAGTTATACTACAAAGCGATGTATAATACGAGCCTGAGGATTGTGAGCGACACGATGGAAGCAGAAGACGTTATGCAGGAAGCATTCCTGTCGGCCTTTGAAAAGATTGACACCTATTCCGGAACAGTGAGTTTCGGCGCATGGTTGAAAAAAATAGTCATTAACAGGTCGCTGGATGTTTTGGGAAAAAGAAAAGCGGTCTTTGAAGATATTGAGTCACATAACGGAATAAGGGATGACAGTTCCGAAGAGAGAGCCAGAAGCGAGGAGATCGATGCTAAAGTTGAAGAGGTTAAAGAAGCCATCGAAAGACTCCCCGACGGTTACCGGGTTATTTTGTCCCTTTATCTCCTTGAAGGTTATGATCACGATGAAATTGCAGAAATACTTAAGATCTCAAGCAGCACATCCAGGTCACAGCTTTCAAGGGCAAAACAGAGACTCCTCGGTGAATTGAAAAAAGGAAATGAAAATTATTAAGGAATGAAAACAATAGATGAAATAATCAGAAGCAACAAGGACTTTTTCGAAGATGCGGAACCTTCGAGGGGTCACTTTGACCGGTTCGAGAGAAAGCTGGAGGCAAGATTCGGCAGAAAAGCCGTGAAGAGAAGCATTGCCCCATACCTCCTCAAGGCAGCTGTGGTAACTCTGCTCGTCACACTTTCCTCTTTGTGGACATGGGATACTTTCATCAATCCCGGCCGTAATAAGATGGCCCTTGGAGATGTATCACCTCAATACAGGGAAGTTGAGAATTATTATATACATCAGGTCAATATGATGGAGAGCGAATTAAATACCATCACCCTGGTCAACGATCCGGAGCACAACGATATGCTTAAGAATGAAATGAAGAGCATGGATTCAGTATATGTCCAGCTTCAGAAAGACCTCAAGGCCAATCCCGATGACGAAAGGATAATTAATGCAATGATCGAACATTACCAGACCAAAGTGGAAGTAATGTCCTATATATTAAACCAGTTGAAGGAACTCAGGAATGAAACTCAAAATACCATGGAAGATGAAAAAGTCAGCATTTAAAACAGGGACGCTCCTTGCGGCAGCTATATTCCTTGTCTCCTCTGCGCTAACAGCCCAGGAGGAGGTTTCGAAGGAGTATAACAAGGAGTATAAAGTAAGCGCGAACTCTACACTTGAGCTTGATAACAGGTATGGTGATATAAATGTGGAATCATCACAGACCGACCAGGTAGTCATATATGTCAAGGTTACCGTACGTTATCCTAACAAGGAGAGGGCAGAAAAGCTTTTAGGCTATATCGACGTTGAATTCAGCGAAGAGGGAGGCAATATAAAAGCTAAAACGGTCATTGATGATAAGTTCAATTTCTCAGGCTGGGGTGGTGAATCGAGAAAATTCAGCATAGACTATAATGTCAAAATGCCTGAATCATTGTCACTTACACTGTCGAACAGATATGGTGACACTGATCTTGATGACCTCTCAGGGTATGTCAATCTCAACATCAAATACGGAAATCTTACTGCCGCCAGGCTTACAAGAGGAAATGAAAAACCGATGAGCGAAATAAATGTCGCCTATGGCAAAGCTACGATCGATGAAGCCGGATGGCTCGATGCAACGGTAAGGTACAGCGGAAACTTTGCAATCAACAAATGCCAGGCTCTCCTGCTCGACAGCAAGTATTCAAGCCTCAGCTTCGGCACAGTCAGCTCAATAGTCGGAGAATCGAGATATGACGGCAAATTCAGGATTGAGAGCATTAATAACCTTGTTCTTGACCAGGGCTATTCAAATGTCAACATCGGATCACTGGCAAAAAAGCTTACACTTGATGCAGGATACGGTTCATTCAATGCAGATGCTGTTACTGCAGGCTTCGAATCAATTGAAGTCGATTCACACTATGCTTCAATAAGATTTGCGGTTGCAGAATCAGCCAGCTATAATCTCGATGCAAAATTATCCTACGGCAGCCTGAAATATAATGAGGATAATTTCCGGAACAAGAGGCGTATAGTTGAGAACAACTCAACTGAGGTAAGCGGTGTTGTGGGTAAAGAAGAATCACCTGAGGCTACTGTAAAGGTAACTGCATCATATGGATCGGTGAAATTATATTAAAAGGCTACAGGCATCAGGCGTCAGGCATCAGGAAGCCTGTCGCCCGACGCGCCCGACGCCCGACGCCTTTCTTTTTCGTCAGAAATCCATCTCAATTACAGTAATTCCCGATCCGCCCATTTCGATATGCTCGTCACGGAATGATTTG
>JALONV010000067.1 GCA_025454755.1 Bacteroidales bacterium
AGATCCCAGAAAATCTCTTGATTTATTAACTATAATCCTCAAAGTTTGTTAATAATCACTATATTTTCACTTATATTTATCTTCCGAACACTCCTGATTACAAATCCGCGCCAGCGGAACCTGAGGCTAACATTTGCGAGCTCGGCGAAGCCAAATCCGCGCCAGCGGAATTTCTATCCTTAGCTTCCATATAGTGAACTTATTGATATCCGCCAAATTATTGAAGCCCCCCTTGCTTTGCAAGCCGAAGCGAGGCGAAGGCTTGGGGGGTTTGGGGGTTATCTTCCATCAAGCCCTGACGGGTCTTTATAAATATTTTTCCAAAAATCCTTGCATATATCAAAAACAAGTTATACTTTTGACCAATTGGTTAAACTTTATAGTTAATCTAAGCGGTTAAACCTAATGGTTAAATGATATGACAGAGAATGATAAACAAACCGAGGAGAAGATCTTTGAATCGGCAACAGATGTCTTCATGGCAAAGGGAATGGATGGGGCAAGGATGCAGGACATAGCAGATCATGCCGGGATAAACAAGTCGCTGCTCCATTATTATTACCGCACCAAAGATCACCTTTTCAATGCAGTATTCGAAAAGATAGCAGGACAGATGTTCAAAAAGTTTGCACCTGTTTTCGATGAGAATCTCACACTGGAAGAAAAAATCAGGTTCTTCTACCGGGAACATATTACCTTCCTTCAAAATAATCCGAGGCTTCCTGCATTCCTTTTAAATGAATTACACCGGAATCCCGCCAGAATAAAGAAACTCATCCAGGGTATTGATATCAATAAGATATGGTCAACACTCGAAGCACAGCATAAGGATGATCTGATAAAATATAATATTACCAGGGAAACGATCCCTCAGCTAATGACTTCAATTGCCGCAATGAGTGTCTTTCCGTTTCTTGCAAAACCCATTATCGGCAGCCTGATGGAGAAAATGGGCTATGATTTTGATGAATATATTGAAGAAAGAAAAAAGTATGCTGCGGACTTTGTGATTAAGGCAATGAAGAAGTAACAAAAAAAAGGTACAAGATACAAGGTACAAGGTACAAGGTACAAGGTGCTCGGTACAAGGTGCACGGTACAAGGATATAGTAAAAATGAATTATGGAAAGAAAGATTCTGATTTTATTAACAATGCTCCTTGCAGGATCGGGGATAGATGCCCAGAAGATCCTGACGCTCAAAGAGTGTTATGATAGGGCAGCTGCTTCATCGGCTATTGCAGGAGAGAAGGATTCATATTCCGCCATCTGGCAACTGAGGGATAAGAATCTGTCAAAAGGGTGGCTGCCGGCACTTGATGCCGGCGGCAGTTTCCTCTACAACTCAGAGGTTATAGATATGGGCAGTTCACTGGGCGCGATTCCCATACCCGGCATTGCCGATGCCATTAAACCTTTGCCTCACGAACAGTATAAGATAACCCTGGATATTAACCAGGTGATCTACGACGGAGGTGCAATAAAGGGTGCACGCGCTCTCGAAAGAGCCGACCTGAAAATAAACAGGAAACAGACTGAAACAGACCTCTACAAGCTCCGCAGCCAGATAAACACATACTATTTTAATCTGCTCCTTCTCGAAAGACAAAAAGAACTTCTTATAAACTACCTGGAGCTGATCACCAAACGCATCTCCTCGATGCAGTCAGCCGTCAACAATGGAATAGTATTAAGATCAGATGTGGATGTCATGACATCTGAAAAGATAAAGCTGGAACAACAATTAAGAGAGAACGAGATAAGGAAAAATTCTTTGATGAAAATATTGACGGATCTCACAGGCATTGAGACAGATCCTTCAGTACAATTAATAATGCCGGCTCTCAATGAAGAATTCACTTCAGAGATTTCCAGGCCGGAACTTGAGGTTTTCGACCTCAGGAAGGAACAGCTTGCAGCCGGCATGAAAGTGATCAACAGCAAAAGAATGCCGAAAGCTTTCGGATTTGCCACTCTCGGTTACGGGAATCCTCCCGGAAATAATTTCTTCAGAGATGAATTCGCACCTTATTATATACTTGGCGCCGGGGTCAAGTGGAATATATTCGACTGGAACAAGGCTAAGAATGAGAAGCAGATCATCAGTCTCCAGCAGGGAATGATCGACAGCAGGAAAAATGATCTTACCGATAACCTGAGCAGATTACTGGAGGCAAAAAATGCAGAAATGCTCAACCTTAATTCCCTCCTTCAAACTGATGCCGAGCTTATTGCACTGAGAAAAAGGATAACTGCTTCTGCTGAATCCCAGTATGAAAACGGAACGATAACCGCCACTGAACTGCTCAATGAGATAAATGCAGAAAAGCTGGCGGAGATAAATTTTGAGATACATAAAATCAACCTTGCGATGGTGAAGGTGGAATACTTAAATATTTGCGGGAAGGATCTATGACCCCCCATGCCCCCCTGAAGGGGGGTTTAAACCCATAATAAAATCAAAATATGTTAAGGGTTTATAGCCCCCCGGCATGAAATCCCGCAGAGCGGGAGGGGGGTTGGAGGGCCGGTACAAAAGAGGGGAAGATTGCTTCGTCCCGAGAACTCGGAACTCGCAATGACAGATACAAATATTAATATTAACTATATGAAAACAAGAACATTAATAATCATTGCAGCAGTAGTGCTGGCCGGTTGCAGGAATGGTGCTGATGAAGCCGATGCATACGGGAGCTTTGAAGCTACAGAAGTGATAGTATCCTCGGAAACCAGTGGCCGCATTCTGAAATTTGATGCAACAGAGGGAACTGAAATCGAAAAAGGCTCGGAGATTGCCCTGATCGATACCACACTGTTCCATCTTCAGAAGAATGAATTAGATGCCGGCATGAAAAGTGTCAGGACACGTATCACGTCGATCAATGCGCAGAATGATATCCTACATCAGCAGATAGCAAATCTGAATATCAACATCGGCAGGATCGAAAATATGCTTAAAGATGATGCAGCCACAAAGAAACAATATGACGATCTTACCGGACAGGTGGCAGTGCTGGAAAAACAGACAGCTGCAAATAATACCCAGAAGGCGTCAATTGCCGCAGAGCTGTCGGTTTATCAATCGAAAAAAGCTACCCTTAACGAACAGGTTATCAGGAGCAGTGTAAAAAGTCCGCTGAAGGGAACCATACTCGAGAAATATTCTGAGGCCGGAGAGCTGACCGCACCAGGCAAACCACTTGCAAAAATTGCCAACCTGTCTGTCATCAGGCTCAAAGTATATGTAAGCGGAGCGCAGCTTGGAGATGTTAAGATCGGACAGAATTGCACCGTAAGAGTTGACGACGGGAAAAAAGGATATAAATCATTTACAGGCACAATAAGCTATGTCTCGGTGAAGGCCGAATTCACACCAAAAATTATCCAGACCAAGGAAGAAAGGGTTACCCTGGTATATGCAGTTACCATCGATGTGAAGAATGACGGGACAATGAAATCGGGGATGCCAGGGGAGGCAATATTCTGAAAAGAATAATATGCAAGAGATTATTTCGGCATCGGGGATCAGTAAGAAATTTGAAGCTGCACAGGCTTTGAAGGATATCTCTTTTGAGGTTAATGAAAGTGAGATATTCGGTTTCATTGGTCCTGACGGAGCCGGTAAGACAACGCTTTTCAGGATCATAACAACGCTGCTGCTGCCTGACGAAGGTGAAATAAAGGTGCTGGGCCTTGATGCAATAAAGGGATTCCTGGAGCTGAGGAAGAATATCGGTTATATGCCCGGACGATTCAGCCTTTACCAGGACCTTACAGTTGAAGAAAACCTGAATTTTTATGCAACTGTTTTTGGAACAACGGTAAAGGAGAATTATGATCTGATATCTGATATCTATTCTCACATTGAACCTTTCAGGAAGAGAATTGCAGGCAAGCTCTCGGGAGGGATGAAGCAGAAGCTCGCCCTTTCATGTGCGCTCATTCATAAGCCAAAACTTCTTGTTCTCGATGAACCGACAACAGGTGTTGATGCAGTCTCAAGGTCGGAATTCTGGGATATGCTGAAGAAGCTTAAACAGCATAATATCACCATTCTTGTTTCAACGCCATATCTGGATGAAGCAATGAGGTGCAACAGAGTGGCGCTTATCCAGAACGGAAAAATACTGTCGATCGATAATCCTCAAAAGATCAGGGAAGGGTTCAGCAGGAAACTGTTCAGCGCCAAAGCTCCTGAAAAACACAAACTTATCAATGCCCTGAGAGAATATCCCGGGACACTTTCAGCATATCCGTTTGGCGATTCGGTGCATATTACATTCCATAATGATGAATTTGATGATTCCCTTTATGAACATCTGAAAAAAGTGGGAATTGAAAAAACAACAATAACTGAATCAGAAGCAAGTATTGAGGACAGATTTTTAGAGCTGATGAAAAAAGGTACAACGGGGTAATGGTACAACGGTACAACGGTAAAACGGTAAAAAGAATGAAGAATACGGTAATATCGGTTAAGAACCTGGTAAAGAAATTCGGAAGCTTTACAGCCAACGATAACCTGAACTTTGAGGTTTATGAAGGTGAGATCTTTGGCTTCCTCGGAGCCAACGGGGCCGGGAAAACGACAGCTCTCAGAATACTTTCGGGGCTCTCCTCTCCTACATCAGGCGAAGTAATTGTCGCAGGATTCAATGCTAAAAAGGAGCCGGAAAAAATAAAAAAGAACATCGGTTACATGTGCCAGAAGTTTTCTCTATACAACGACCTCACAACCAGAGAGAATATCATGCTTTACGGAGGCATTTATGGAATGAGAAAAGCCTCTATAAAAGAGAGGACTGAGGATCTCCTGGAAAAGCTTAATTTCCGGGAATATGGCGACAGGATGATTGCTGATCTTCCGCTCGGAATGAAACAGAAGCTGGCCTTTTCTGTTGCCGTTTTTCATGAACCAAAGATTGTTTTCCTTGATGAGCCGACCGGAGGGGTTGATCCGATTACCAGGCGACAGTTCTGGGAGATGATTTATGAAACAGCAGACAGAGGTATAACCATTTTTGTGACAACACACTATATGGACGAAGCTGAATACTGCGACCGTATTTCAATTATGAGCGAGGGAAGGATCGTTGCGCTTAATACGCCTGAAGAGCTTAAGAAACAATATGATGCGGGGTCAGTTGAAGAGGTGTTTGTTAGAATAGCCCGCCCCCCGTTCCCCCCCTCCCGCTCCGCGGGATTTCATGCCGGGGGGCAAAATCGAGCAGAAACGAAGCCCCCTTCAGGGGGTTGGGGGCCTGGTATTGGTGAGGGAGTATTAGAATAATTCTGAGCAAATGAAAAGATTTCTCGGATTTGTAAAAAAAGAGTTCCTGCACATATTCAGGGATTTCCGGACACTGATTATCCTTTTCGGGATACCGACTGCTCAGATACTTATATTCGGTTTTGTGGTCAGCACCGATATCAAGGATGCACCTGTAGCATTTCTTGACTTTTCAAAGGATGAAGTAACTCAAAAAATCTCCGACAAAATATGTTCATCTGGTTTTTTTAAAAGGATTGACAACCTTCAGAATTATGATGATATTGATAAAGTATTCAGAAAGGGCAGGGTAAAAGCCGTTATAGTCTTCGGGGATAATTTCGGGCGCGATCTCATCAGCTACGGAAAGGCTGCAATGAGCATAATTGCAGACGGCTCAGAGCCAAATACTGCCACATTAATAACCAATTACGTTACAGCCATTGTGACAGATTTCAACAGGGAACTGGTTAATACATCATCTGCCGGCAATATTCTTGTACAGCCTGAGGTCAGAATGTTCTACAACCCTGAACTAAAAGGTCATTTTATGTTTGTCCCGGGTGTTATAACCCTGATTCTGATCCTTATCTGCGCCCTGATGACATCTATAACCATTACCCGTGAAAAAGAATTTGGCACCATGGAGGTGCTGCTGGTTTCGCCTCTTAAACCGGTACATATTATTGTGGGCAAGGTACTTCCATATTTTATCCTCTCATTTATTGATGTTATAATGATCTTACTGCTCTCCTGGTTTGTTTTTGATCTGCCAATAAAGGGAAGCATTATACTGCTCCTTGCCGAGACAATGCTGTATATTCTTATGAGTCTCTCCCTTGGCATTCTGATTTCGACAGTTTCAAAAACCATGCAGCAGGCAATATTCATATCTTTTCTCGGGCTGATGCTCCCCACCATCCTTCTTTCAGGATTTATTTTCCCGATAGAAAATATGCCCAAAGGCTACGACTGGGTGAGCGCATTCCTGCCTCCAAGATATTTCATAGTGATCTTAAAGAATATAATGATAAAGGGAACAGGATTTTTATACATCTGGAAGGAGACACTTATCCTGATGATCATGACAACATTGTTTATAGGACTGAGCATAAGGAATTTTAAGTTAAGGCTAGAATAAATTATAATGAGATAGTAAATAAAAAAGATTGCTTCGTCACTACGCTCCTCGCAATGACAAGATTACAATATAAAATCCCCTCCTGGGAGGGGGGTGGGGTGGGTAAAGCGAAGAAAAACAACCAAATAAGATGCGTACTATATTATATCTCATAAGAAAAGAGTTCCTGCAGATTTTCCGGGACAAGTTTATCGGCAGGGCTATATTTGCAGTTCCGATTGTCCAGATGCTTCTGCTCGTCCCGGCAGTGACTTTCGAGATCAAGAATGTGAAATTGTGCGTGATTGACCGAGATATTTCGGTTGAATCGAGAGCGCTTATAAACCAGCTCGAAGGATCGACTTTCTTCAAAATCAAATATTCGACATTTTCAGAAAAAGAGGCTGAAAATCTACTTCACCGGAATAAATGTGATCTTATCCTGCAGATCCCCTCAGGATTCAGCAAAAATATAGGTACCGGGAATCCTGTTAAAGTCCTGGCATCAATCAATGCAATCAATGCAACCAATGCACAGCTTTCATGGGCATACCTGAATGGTATACTCCGTGACTATAACATGAATATTTTGCTGGAAAATGCCGGGGATCTGGCTGTTTCATCCATACCGCAAATAAGCTTCTCAAACAGATACTGGTATAATGAGATGCTGAACTACAAGTTTTATATGCTCCCGGGTATACTTGGAATCCTTGTTACTGCCATTGGGTTCCTGCTGGCAGGACTTAATCTGGTAAAAGAAAAAGAGGTCGGTACAATTGAACAGATTAACGTGACGCCTGTCAGGAAATATCAGTTTATAATAGCAAAAATGGTTCCTTTTCTTATCATCGGACTTGCAGATCTGGCACTTGGTTTGCTGATCGGAAAGCTTTTTTTCAACATTCCGTTTGAAGGAAGCATCGGTTTGCTTTTCCTTGCTTCGGCAATATTTTTAGTTGCAGTGCTGGGACTTGCAATATTCCTCTCTACTTTTTCATCCACACAGCAGCAATTTATGTTCGTGGCGTTTTTCTTCCTGATAATCTTCATCCTCATGGGCGGGATTTTTACACCTGTCGACAGTATGCCGATGTGGGCGCAGAAATTTGACCTGGTTAACCCGATGGCATACCTTATGCGCATCAACAGGATGGTGATGCTTAAAGGATCGACATTTCAGGATATCAGCAGGGATATTTACTCACTGATAATTATTGCGGTTGGATTTACCGCTTTTGCAGTCAGAATGTACAGAAAAACAGCTTAAAAGATTTTCCCGCAGATCACACAGATTTCCGCAGATCTGAATATTATTCTGCGTTCAACTGCGAAATCAGCTGGAATTTTTTTTATTTTAATGAAATTATTGCTGCCACAGGCCAGTGGTCGGAAATGTAGATGCCTCGTTCCTTCTTTGCAATAGTGCTGTGGTCGAGCACTTTCATGCCTTCTTTAACAAAGATATAATCAATCCTTCCGCTGCCCTGTTTATCGGAAAAACCATTGAAAGTATAAGCAGGCCCGTCAGGATTTCTGTCGGATATCTCATAAGAGTCCTTAAAGAGCGGGACACTTTCAGCAGGCCCCGTGAGGATTGCATATCCCCTGCTTGTCGGAAGCTGGTTGAAATCTCCGGTGATTATAAAAGGAAAATCAGCAGCTATACTATCGACCTTTGCAAGGAGGAGCCTGGAGCTCATAACCCTTGCAGAATCGGAATCGTGTGCAAAATGAGTATTGAAGAAGAAGAGGTGATCATGTGTTTTCTTATCGACAAGTTCCATCCATGTAACAATACGTGGCAGTCCCGCGCCCCATGCCTGTGATCCGGCAATTTCCGTTGTCTCCGAAAGCCAGAACGTTTTAGTGCGGACCATATCGAAACGCTCTTTGCGAAAAAAGACCGGATTCATTTCTCCGCCTTTTGCGCCATCGCTTCTCCCGACCCCTACGGATGTATATTCATCTAGGGCTGAATCAAGTATTTCATACTGGTTTAACAGCACCTCCTGCATCCCAAGCAGATCAGGTTTTTCGGTTTTAATGAACTCACAAACCATAAATGCCCTGTTGGGCCATGCATTCATACTGTCGTTCGGATTATCGTATCTTACATTCAGTGTCATCACTTTGACCGCATTCTCCTTCGACTTATTGCAACAGGTGAAGGAAAAGATGATCAGCAGAATGGCAAAACAAAAAGGGGCTCTTTTCATTTTATTATATTTTGATCAAATATAAGGAATATGATTGAAATTGTTTATTCAGGCAGGGGCGGGTCAGAAAGGCTCATAAGGCAAATATTTTTATCTTTGTGATCGATTTTTAAAGCATCCGATAATGCCTGATATAATAAAGCTCTTACCCGACTCTGTTGCAAACCAGATTGCCGCAGGGGAGGTGATCCAGAGGCCGGCCTCAGTTGTGAAGGAACTGATGGAAAATGCCGTGGATGCCGGGGCAGGTAATATATCTGTTATAATAAAGGATTCCGGGAAAACCCTTATACAGGTCATCGATGACGGCACAGGCATGTCGGAGACTGATGCCAGGTTGTCGTTTGAACGTCATGCGACCTCCAAGATAGCTTCAGCCAAAGATCTTTTTGCAATTGTGACAAAGGGATTCCGCGGAGAGGCTCTGGCCTCGGTAGCTGCTGTGGCAATGGTAGAACTGAAGACACGGAAGGAGGAAAATGAAACCGGTACTCTTGTCGTGATCAACGGCTCAAAAGTGGAGGCTCAGGAACCCTGCAGCTGTCCAAAAGGATCGAGCTTCGCGGTAAAAAACCTTTTCTATAACGTCCCTGCCAGAAGGAAATTCCTGAAATCAGACAGCACAGAGCTGAGACATATAATAAATGAATTCCAGAAGGTTGTCCTGTCGCATTCCGGGATCCATTTTTCGCTGCATCATAACGACAGTGAAATATACAATCTGATACCGGCAAATCTCAGGCAAAGGATAATCGGCGTCTTTGGAAAACAGATAAACCAGGATCTTATAACCCTGGAAACCGAGACCAGTCTTATCTCGATAAAAGGCTTCATTGGCAAACCTGAAAATGCACGGCGTACCTATGGTGAGCAGTTCTTTTTTGTCAATAACCGCTTCATGAAGCATCCATATTTTCACAAGGCCGTTGCTGAAGCATATCAGAATATATTGCCGGCTGATGCCATTCCGACTTATTTTATCTTCATGGCGGCAGAACCCTCATCGATAGATATAAATATTCATCCCACAAAAACGGAGATCAAATTCGAGGACGAGAGGGCTATCTGGCAGATCCTTATGGCGTCGGTGCGTGAAGCGCTCGGAAGGTTTAATATAGTTCCTTCAATCGATTTTGAAAATGAGGTATTGATTGATATTCCTGTCAAGAGCTCAAATGATCCTTTCCCAAAACAACCTGATATTCAAATTAATCCGCAATATAATCCCTTCGACGGTGACGAGTCTTCATTCCGCAGGCCGGATTTCATGGAGAGATTTGAAAGGAAAAACATAGCCAACTGGGAAAAGCTTTATTCAAACTTTGAGAAAGAAAATGGCAAACCAGGATCAGAAGCGATAAGTGAAACAGGAAGAAAGTTCTTCCAGATCAAAAATAAATATATCGTATGTCCTGTCAAATCAGGACTGATGCTTATTGATCAGAAAAGGGCGCATGAAAGGATCCTGTACGAGAAAAACATGGAGTACCTCAATATGAACACTCCCGTGAGCCAGGTTGAATTATATCCGGTAGCAATTGAACTTAATCCTTCCGATTGGCAGGTTATGAAGGAGATCGAAGATGATCTTAAAGTGCTCGGATTTACTTTTCTTTTTTCCGGAAATAATAAGATAACTATTAAAGGTCGTCCTTCAAATTCAGGATCTTCAGCCCCTGACGAAATACTTAAATCTTTTATTGAAGAATTCAAAGCAACCCAGAGTGGTCCGCTGGCCAGCGAAAAAGAAAAGCTTGCCGCAGCGATGGCTGGCGCATCCGCCATTCCTTATGGAAAATCACTGACCCAGAGCGAAATGGAAGATCTCTTCGATACATTATTTACATGCTCTGCTCCAAATTATTCACCAAAAGGGAAACCGGTAATAAATATTCTTACCCTTGAAGAGATTGATAAAAGATTCAAATAGTAGAGAGAGACAAATTGTCGGATTAAAGATTAAAAGTTAGCTTTGGCGCGACAATTGAGAACAAAACATTACTATTAAAAAACCAGAGATGAACGGATACGGAAGAGGTTTTCTCAATATAACCCCGGTGGTGAAGAACATCATACTATTAAATATTGTGATGTTCGCAGCGTACTGGATAGGAGGAAGGGCATTCAATGTAGACCTTAATAGTATTCTGGGGATTTATTTCCCTAAATCTGCCAGTTTTAAGCCTGTTCAGATCATATCACACATGTTCATGCATGGCAGTTTTATGCATATTTTTTTCAATATGTATGCATTATTTATTTTCGGCCAGGCTCTCGAAAATGTGTGGGGACCCAAACGATTTCTGATTTATTATCTTATAACCGGGCTTGGAGCTGCCCTCCTGCACGAATCCGTGATTGCGATCGAATACAGCAACCTGGTAAAGATGCTTACTCCGGAAGAGGTTCAGACCGTAATAAATGAAGGAGGAGCCCTATGGGCAGACAATAAAACATTTGCCGATGCTGCAATGTCATCGCTTCAGGCTCTTTTAAACATACCAACTGTTGGCGCTTCAGGTGCTGTCTATGGAATTCTTATTGGATTTGGTGTTCTTTTCCCGAACACTCAGCTTATGATTATCTTCCCTCCTATACCCATAAAGGCCAAATATTTTGTACTCATTTATGCCGTGCTTGAACTTGTGCTTGCATTTACGCAGGAGGGAAGCCACATTGCTCATTTCGCTCATATCGGGGGTATGATCTTCGGCTATCTTCTCATAAGATACTGGCGTAAAACCACTAAAACTCTGTATTGATGGGTCTGTGGGATGATATTAAAGACACCTTTAAAAAGGGCGATTACCTGATCAGGATTATTTATATCAATATAGCTTTATTCCTGGCTATTGCGATAGTGTCGATAATCAGTATCCTGATGAAGAATCCGGCAATTCTGGAGAAGACAATCAGCTTTCTTGCAGTACCGGCTTCACTTAAAATACTCCTTATAAAACCATGGACTGTTTTTACCTACATGTTCACACACCAGGGAATCTGGCACATCATTTTCAATATGCTATGCCTTTACTGGTTCGGAAGGATCTTCCTTGAATACCTCGATCAGAAAAAACTTGTTGCCGTATATCTTCTCGGTGGATTAAGCGGGGCGCTCATATATGTGCTTTCCTTCAACATCTTCCCGGCATTCACCGACCAGGTCGATATTTCAGTTGCGCTTGGGGCTTCAGCTTCAGTCATGGCGATCGTCATTGCGATCACCTCCTATGTTCCAAATTATACCGTAAATCTTTTCATCTTCGGAAGGATTAAACTGATCTGGGTTGCACTGGTAATGTTCATTTTTACTTCTGTTATGGATTTTTCAGATAATTCGGGAGGCAAGCTTGCACACATAGGAGGTGCTCTATTTGGATATCTTTATATCCTGAATATGAAAAAGGGACGTGATATTGGAAAAGGCATCAACCGGGTTATTGATTCAATTGTCACTTTTTTCAGGCCGCGGAAAAAGATGAAAGTAACCTTCAAAAAGCCTGCCTCTGATTATGATTATAACAAAGCGAAGGCAGAACACCAGGCGAGGATAAATATTATACTTGACAAGATATCAAAGGGAGGCTATGACAGTCTTACCAAAAAAGAAAAAGAAACACTTTTTAAAGAGAGCCAGAAAAAGACTGACTATTGAGAAAATTCATTAAAAAAGCGCTTCTTGCTGTAAACATTCTGTTTGCAGTTTCTCTCCTGATTTCTTACCTGGCTGTGCATATTAGTCCTGAAGACTTTGCATTGCCTGCATTCTTCGGTCTTGCCTATCCATATCTCCTGCTTATAAATATAGTTTTTGCCGTTGTGTGGGCTCTCCTCTTAAAATATGAAGCTCTGATTTCTGTTGCAGCTATAGCTTTTGGTATAACACATCTGTCAAACTATATTAAAATTGGCAAACCGACAGGGAACAAAGAGGGCACGTTCAAGGTGATCAGTTATAATGTAAGGCTTTTCAATCTTTATGAAACCTGAAATAATCTGCCTGCAGGAATTTTATGTCAACGGAAGTCCCTCTGAGAAGGATCAGGCTGTAAAGCAAGCTCTTGGTGGCCAATATTATTCCCATATGAAGTTGACCGGGACCGGTAAAAACCGTTATTACGGGATAGTTACTTACAGCATATATCCAATCATTACAAAGGGACAGATAACACATCCCGGATCTTCAAGTCTCTCTATTTTTTCCGATGTTGTCATAGAGCAGGATACCTTCAGGATATTCAATAACCATCTGCAGTCATTCAGGCTGAGGAAGATGGAGCGTTCTTTTATAGAAGAAATGACAGATCCGGATGATAATGAAGCTATCTATGCCATGAAGAATCTGTCTGTCAGTTTGAAGAAAGCATTCATAAGCAGAGCCCGCCAGGCAGATGTTTTAAAGTCAAATATAGATAAGTCGCCTTACCCGGTTATCGTCACCGGAGACTTCAATGATACGCCTGTTTCATATTCGTACAGGAAGATCCGCAAGAGGCTGATGGATTCGTTCGTACATTCGGGATAT